>CALCPB010000120.1 GCA_937897665.1 uncultured Halomicronema sp.
GCTCTAAGGCGTGGTGCTGACCTTTCCAGAAGCCGCCCTGCTGGATAATTTTCTGATTCTTAAAGCCAAGTTTCTCCAGCAATCTTTTAGACGCGATGTTGTCTAGCATCACCTGGGCAATGACGAAGCTCAGTCCTTTCGTCTCGAACCCATATTGAAGAATTGCCGATAACGCTTCACTCATGATGCCTTGTCGCCAAAACCCACTAGCTAGCTCATAACCCATCTCAGCGCCCTTGACCGCTGGATCTGGATGCCACGAAAACCCGCAAGAACCAACGATATGTTGGGTTGCCTTGAGTTCAAGTCCCCAGCGTACGCCGTGTCCATCCCTAAAAATTTCGGCTCTACGCTCAATTACTTTGAGTGCTTCACCAAGCGTCTGGAATGTTTCAAGGTTGTGAAATTCAGTAACCTTTGGATCTGCAAACACAGCAAAGATATCTGGGCCATCTTCCAAGGTGGTTTGCCGCAGCCACAGCCGCTCCGTCTCAAGATATGGAAACGGCTCTGAAACAGAATCGTTGCTCATTGGAATGACACTCAAATACCCCTGAAATGGTAGCAACGATAATCGCTCCCCAATCCTTAGCGAGCTTTTCCAATTTTGTATGGATGTGGAATGTGTGCGGTTGGGCTGATAAAGAAACTTTGAACGCTGCTCAGCTTGAGCAGCAGGCGACAATGGCTACGAGGCTAGCCAGCGATCAAGAATTTTTGCGATCGCCCTGTGTCGATTCGTGCGCCTGAGAATGGTGGGCTAGCCAGGTATTCATAAACGGTCGGGGAGACTTCAGCCGCTTCCACAAAAATGCCGCATAGGCTTGCCGGCGTCGTTCAAGTTGGTCAGCAGAAGCAGGCTGGGGTGACGCGAGTAGCGGTGCTAAAAAGCAATCAGGAATTTTCGCGATCGCCGCTTGTAGCACAGGGGCAGAAAGTTTTGCTGCCAGGGGCTCATCCCACTGATCTAGCATCTGGGCGCGGGGCCAAAAGAGATGTTGAGCCATCGCATATTGCTCCTGCCGAGGCGAATGTTCCCTCACGGCTGTCCAGTTGTACTGAAAGGGCAGCGCCGCCCCATGGTCAATCAGCCAGAGCTGACCTTGGTACCACATGAGATTGGGATTGTGGCGGCGGCGATCGACATTCATCACCAAACTATCGAGCCAGAGCACCTGGCAGGCCAACGCCTCGTCAACCACCTCAATCTCTTCGGGCCGAAGATCTCGGGCTCCCGGTAGGTATTGAAACCCTAAGTTGAGGCCGCTGCTGGCGCTAAGGAGATCGAGCAATTCATCTTCTTGATCGTCACTGGGGGTGGCCGCGTCGATCACAATGAGAGCCTGAGCGGGCACCCACAAATCCAAGGCTTCGGCCAACGCGGCCACCACAATCTCGGCGACTAAAGCGGCGGTACCCTGCGCTGCGCCCCTGAGCTTGGTGAAAAAATAACCCGCTGCCGTTTCTACTACCACGGGACGCGAGCTCCCTCGTCGCTGAGACGAGACCACCCGGCGAGCCTGATAGACGGGCAAACCTTTCTGCATTTCTGACTGATTCAAGGTTTGGCAATGGGTTAAGACTGACGTATGGCGCTCGCCGATCGCTCGCCGCTTTGATTCACCAGGATTCTCCACGGCAGGCGCTACCCCAAGGCGTTTGCTAGCGCCTGCAGCTTCAGCTGAATTTCCGCCAGCTCTTTTTCCGGATCAGAGCCAGCGACAATGCCCGCCCCTGCATAGAGTCGCGCCTGCTGATTTTGAATGAGGGCCGAGCGAATACCGACGATAAACTCGCTGTTGCCGTAGGGATCGACCCAGCCTAGCGGGGCAGCATACAGTCCGCGATCGCAGGTCTCACTCTGACGAATTAGCTCACAGGCCGCGCGGGTCGGTACCCCCGCCACCGCTGGGGTCGGGTGTAAAGATTCCACCAGGGCGAGCGGTGAGAGTTGACGGGGCAAATCCGCGCCAATCGGCGTATGCAGATGCTGAATGTTGGAAAGGCGCAATAGGCCGGGCGGCGTGCTGTAGCAGGGCGTCAGTCCGGCAGCTTCTAGCTGTCGCACGATGAAATCTAAAACCAGCTGATGCTCCCGCTGCTCTTTGGGGGTATTGAGCAGTTGCTGACCTAGGGCAAAATCGGCGGCAGCGGTCTGGCCGCGCGGGGCTGACCCCGCCAGCGCATCGGTGACTAAACGGCCCTGACGAATGCTGAGCAGCCGTTCGGGGCTGGCCCCGATAAAGTGACTATCGTGGGCACCGGAAAAAGAAAAAATATAGCAGTCGGGATAGCGCGATCGCAGCCGCGGCAGTGCGACCTCGCGCCGAAAGGCATCACGCCGCGTCACATCCAGGGCATGGGCAATGACCTGTTTTTGCAACTGCTGGGCCTCAATGGCTCCCAATGTTTGACGCACCTTTTGCTGTAGGGCCAGCCGCACTGGGTCAGACAGCTGGGGCTGCAGGTCAGACTCGCCCCAGCCCGCTAACTCAACGGGCCGCTGACCGGGGGTAAACGCCTGAAGTTTGCCCACCTGCTCCGCGATCGTGCGGGCGAGGGGCTCGAGCCGCGTCTGGGGGCTGAGTCGCACATTGGCGATTAGCGTGCAGCGGTGCCGGTGGCGCACGACTTGCCAGCGGGTCAGCAATAGTGTGGCGGGAGCAAACCCTGCCAGCGCTGGCTTTAGGGTGTCAAAAAACGAAAAACTGCAGAAAAAATACGGCCCTTCGCGCCGTTCTGGCAAAGACTTGACCCGCGTTTGCCAGGTTTCTAACGAATGCCGAGCCGCCCGGAAGCGATCGCGGCCACTAAAGCTTTCGTCAATTAAGGCATCCCAAGCGGCGATCGCCTGCCCCCGCGACGGCGATTCAAAATAGCACTGACGCTGACCCGCTGTCGGTAAGGTCAACAAGACGGCGAGCGGATCTAGCTGCGGCAGAGGAAACGACAGGCTAGCAATGCGCTCAGCATTGGTCTGGCGAGCCAGGCGCTGGCCGGTTTTGAGGGCACGAAGAATGGGGGAATATTGCGGAAGGGTATTCGACCGTGAGGGTGCGACTGTCATAGAGCGTGATAACAACCGATGTCAAAACAGAATTTATTAAAGAAAGTCAACCCGTTCAACTGACGAGATAAGGGCTCAACGCCTGACCAGCGCTTTCTTCATGGTCGCATCAATTTTGGAGTCCACCGGGTACAACCTATGAAGAAGCATTAAGCTATCGGTCATCCGCAATGGCCAATGCAGTTTTTTCAACGATGGCGATCGCGACTCGAATGGGCGGTTTTTTCCGGACGGTTGCAGGGATTTGGCAAACCTCAACCTTGACGAAGATCAATGGCTCTGAGTCGCCCTTCAGCCTCGATGATTGGGGGCGGCGGCTGACTGCACCCGCAATCGACGGTAAAGTATCACCCAGCTGTCCCGGTCGGGAGCCACAACCGGTTTCCCGTGGAGCGACAGTCACCCAATTTTCTTCGGCAGGATAACCAACCGTTTGATGATTAGACGTCGTGGCTTACCGTGGGCGATTGCCGGTTTCAGCGCCGGTCTCTTAATTCTTCTGAGTCTGATCTGGCCAATGGCGGGGCGATCGCAGGTCAGTCATATGGCTACGGGCAAGGGCGGCGCGGTGGCCAGCGTCGATCACCGCGCCACACAGGTGGGCATTGATGTGCTCCAAGCCGGGGGAAATGCCGTGGATGCGGCGGTTGCGCCGGCAGCGGCGCTGGGCGTTTCCGTCCCCTTTTCGGCGGGTATCGGGGGCGGCGGCTTTATGGTGATTTACGACCCGGCGCGGGAGTTGGTCGTCACTTTAGATGGTCGAGAAACAGCCCCTGCTACTACCACCCCTAATCTGTTTGTTGATCCAGATAGTGCCACAGGTGAGCCGCTGCCGTTTTTTCCTAACCGCATTACCAGCGGCCTGGCGGTGGGTGTTCCCGGCACGCCGCTGAACTGGCAAACGGCGCTGTCGCGATACGGTACGAAATCACTGGCAGAGGTGCTGCAGCCCGCGATCACCCTAGCGCAAACGGGCTTTACCGTAGACGCCACCTTTGCTGAGCAGATTGAGCGCAACCAAGACCGCTTTACGGCCTTTACCAGCACGCAGCAGCTTTATCTGCCGCAGGGGCAGGTGCCGCCAGTCGGCAGCCAGTTTCGCAATCCCGACATGGCCCGCACGTATGAATTGC
The DNA here is from genome assembly GCA_937897665.1 of uncultured Halomicronema sp. GTDB lineage: Bacteria > Cyanobacteriota > Cyanobacteriia > Phormidesmidales > Phormidesmidaceae > Halomicronema. The sequence continues at coordinate 4,201 of CALCPB010000120.1, forward strand.
TGGCAGAGCAGGGGGTGAATGCTTTATATCGTGGCGAAATTGGTCGGGAGCTCGCCCAAACGGTGCAAGCGCCGCCCGTGGTGGCAGCGCCCTCGTTCACCGTGTGGCCCGGTGGTCTCACCGAAACTGACCTTGATCGCTACGAAGTGCGGGTGCGGCCGCCGGTTGAGAGTGACTATCGCGGCTACCGGCTGTATGGCATGGGGTTGCCCAGCAGCGGTGGCATCACTGTGGCGCAGACGTTGAATTTGCTGGCGGGCTATGAGCTGGGTCAGCTAGAACGACCTGCCGCGCTGCACTGGCTCATTGAGGCGGAACGGCTGGCCTTTAGCGATCGCAACGTTTATCTAGGCGATGCCGAATACGTGGATGTGCCCGTCGCCGGACTGTTAAACCCAGACTATGCTGACCAGCGCCGTTCGGCAATGCCGCCGCAAGCGCCCCCCGATGTCGCGAACTATCGGGCGCTTGCGGGCAATCCGCTGCCCTATCAGCAAGATCCTAGTCCCAGCCTGACGGCCCCCCAAGCCTTGCAACCCGTTGACGATGGGGGCGGCGTCTCCACGTCTCACATTACGGTAGTGGATGCTGACGGCCTGACGGTGTCCTACACTCTGACGTTAGAATCCACCGGCGGCTCGGGCATCGTGGTGCCCGGCTATGGCTTTATTCTCAATAATGAGCTGACGGATTTCACTCTAGAGCTGCCTCATCCTAACGTTCCGGAGCCCGGCAAACGCCCCCGCAGCAGCATGTCCCCTACTATTGCCATCGCGCCAGACGGCAGTGTGCTGGCGTTTGGTTCGCCTGGCGGCTCCACGATTATCACCACAGTGTTAGGCATTGCCGTCAATGTGATCGATTTCGGACTTGATTTAGAGGCCGCGATCGCTGCCCCGCGACTATCTCAGCGCAATAGTGGCCTGACCACCGTCGATCAAGGGTTTGAAACGACGACCATTGGTGAAGCCTTGTCGGCGACTGGCCACCAGCTGCAACCAACAGCAGAAATTGGTGCTGCTACCGGAATTCTTGTCAAGCCAGACGGGGCAATTCTGGCCGTGGCAGAGCCGACTCGGCGGGGTGGCGGCAGCGCGATCTCCCTGCCCTAGGGGGATTGCGCCGCCGCCGACAATCTACCTAAAGAAATATTGCGATTTATTTCTAGAATGGTTAATATCTAAACATGAAGCAGCGAACCCGCTGTTATTGCCCTTGAACCAACAGAGGTTTTCAACATGACTGAAGAACAAAAGTTCGGTTTCACCGCATTCGCCGAGAACTGGAATGGCCGTCTGGCAATGCTGGGTTTTGTGATTGGTCTGACTACCGAATTCGTGACCGGCCAGGGCATCTTGGCTCAGCTAGGTCTGATGTAATTTCGGTTTGATTTGACTGTATGAGTTTTATCGGATTTCGACAAAACTCGTTTGACTCTTGAACTCAGAAATCTTTATTCAAGAGTTCAAGGATTTTGAATAAGGGGGTAAGCATACGCTTGCTCCCTTATTTTATTGGGCATCGCGATCGCTTGTGCACGGATCGCTGCAGGGATGCCGGTTCTCGAATTTATCTTGAAATTCGACAGAGTCTCTGACCTCAGTCGCGATCGCGATGCGATGCCACCGTATCGTGATGTTCCTGAATCGGTTTTTCCCAGGGCCCAGTTGGTAATGGGTGTGTCTTGAGTTAGTTCTCTGGCGCGAAAAAAGAAGTCACATCTGGGTAGCGCCTGCTCGTGGACTATGCCGGGAAGTCTGAGGAAAAGGGATGCGGTCGGTCTTCGGCTTGAGAGGCGGGTGAAGTGGGCGATCGCCGCGCAATAGCGGCCAAATCGATCGGCGAGGCGGCCATGTTTTCAAAACTGTGGGGCGGCAATCCAGTCACTTGCTCAAACTGCGTTGGGGTCAAACCAGTAGAGATCATGGTGGCTTCGCGCCAAGCCTGTAGACGGGTTTGAATTTGTTCTAAGAACGCCAGCCCCCGAGGCAACGGATAGCGCAGCCAGTTTTGGACTAGCCCTTCGACCAACGCTAACTCGACGGCGTTGTAGGAGTATTGCTGCACCAAAGCCGCGAGTCGCCGATCAAACAGAGCGTCATCTCTGCCCGCTAAAGCGTAGCTGTCCACAATATGCTGCAGTCGTTGCCGCTGAATGAGGACGTCCATAATCCCAAAGCACTGTAGATGATCCCCCTGCTCAAAACAGGATCTTTCGATCTTAGTGCATCGTTGTGATCGCTGTCTAACCGTCTCCTCATCTGGCTGGTGGTGGTTGATGCCATGGACTGCGGGGAAAGAGGGTGAGGACGCAAGGGTTGAGGGGTAAGGCGCTGGCAACTTTGCCTTAGAGAGCGCAAAGTCTGACTAAAGAACGGTTTGGGCCCCTGACAGCCGGTATTCTAGGGAAGCTGATGACCAGAGTTCCGCATGACTTCTCTGCTGCTGCGCCAGGGCCGCTTAGTGACGGCACCTGAGACCACCGTTGACATCGCTATTCAAGATGGCAAAATTGCTGCGATCGCCCCCCACCTCAACGAGTCAGCGGACTCTGTGCTAGATCTCGAAAACTTATTGGTGAGCCCGCCTTTAGTCGAGTCGCATCTGCACCTAGATTCGGCCCTGACGGCGGGCCAGCCCCGCTGGAATCAGAGCGGTACCCTCTTTGAAGGCATTGAAATTTGGCGCGAACGGAAGCAGGCACTCACCCTCGAAGATGTTCAGGAACGGGCGATCGCGACCCTTAAACTGCAAGCCAGCCAAGGCGTCTTGTTTGTGCGGAGTCACGCCGATGTCAGCGAACCGAATCAAATCCCGCTGCGAGCCCTGTTAGCCGTTCGTGACCGGGTTAAAGATTGGCTGACGCTACAGGTCGTGGCCTTTCCCCAAGATGGGGTCTTTAGCGCCCCTCACAATGCCGAACGCCTGGAAGAAGCGATGAAACTCGGGGCGGATGTGGTGGGCGGCATTCCCCATTACGAACTCACACGGGAAGATGGGGTGAAGTCAATTCAATACATTTTTGATTTGGCGGAAAAGTACGATCGCGCTATTGATATTCACTGTGATGAAATTGATGACGATCAGTCTCGCTTTTTAGAAGTGGTCGCAGCCGAAACCATTCGCCGCCAGTTGGGTAGCCGCGTCACCGCAAGTCACACCACCGCATTTGGCTCCTATAACAATGCCTATGCCTTCAAGCTAATGGGGTTTCTCAAGCGAGCGAATCTTAGCTTTATTGCCAATCCCCTGATTAATTTGACGTTGCAGGGCCGCACCGATACCTACCCCAAACGGCGGGGCCTCACCCGCGTTAAAGAGCTGAGGCAAAACGGCCTAAACCTGAGCCTGGGCCATGACTGCATTCAAGATCCCTGGTATAACCTGGGCACTGGCAGCCTGCTAGAAGTCGCATCAATGGCCGTACATGCTTGCCAGATGACCGGACGCGATGAGTTAGCTGCCTGCTACGACATGATTACGCGCTGTGGGGCAAAAACACTGGGGCTGACTGAACAGTACGGGTTAGAGGTGGGTAAACCGGCCAACCTTATTGCCCTAGAGGCAGACGATGCGATCGCCGCGATCCGTGACCGCGCCACCATCCGTCATGTGATTGCCCAGGGCACGCGATTGGTCAGCACCACTGCGCCCACGGTCACCTGGCAGCGATCGCTGTAAACTCCAGACCATTGGACTGAGGAGAGAAATTGGGAGGTTGTCCCAACCTCTGCTGGTTCCAGAAAAGGGCCGCCGGTAAAAACTTGATGCTCAGACGGACGATAATGTTCCCGTGGATTCAGCCGATGTCGCTCTGGTCCTCAGGCATCAACAGCGCATGTGCCTTGAGGGTTTGTAAAAAGGCATACACCCCAGGCGGATGAAGCGCTTCGGTGAGAACGACTGCACCCACCTGACGTTCTAGGGGGGCGGGCAAATGTGCCACCTGCACCCCAGCCGGAATCGGATGCGCCGACAACGAGGGGACAATGGCTGCCCCTAACCCCTGAGCCACCATGCTGAGAATGGTGCTCGTTTCCCGAAACTGATATCGCGGCTCTAGGGCAAATCCTGCTTGCCCAAAGTATTTCTGCACGGTCTCAAAACAGCTGTTGTCTTCGGGATACACAATCAGCGGTAGGGCCACTAACTGCTCCCAGGTTAAAGACGAGCTGGGCAGCTCGCTGTCGGGTGGCAACAGTACCCAAAAGGGGTCACTCATCAGATCATAAGTGTCGAAATCTGGCCCCGTCGGCAAACACGTCAGGCCAATATCGGCCTTGCCACAGCGAATTTGCTGTTCGACATAGGTGAAATCGTAGTGCTCAGTCAGGGTCACGGCGATCGCCGGATGGGCTTTGCGAAACTGCGCCACAATTTGCGGCAGCAGGTTGGCGGCCGCGCCTCTAAAAGTGGCAATGCGCACCTCGCCGCCCTGCAAACCCTTATGCAGGTTAGCGGTTTGCTGCATTTGCTCTAACAACTGCAAGACGTCGCGGGCCTGCTGGGTGACGGCCTTACCCGCTGGCGTGAGTTGTGCGCCATGGCGGCCCCGTGCCAGTAAAATCACGCCGAGTTCGTCTTCTAAGGTGGCGATCGCGTGGCTGACGGTGGGTTGGGTTAACCCCAGCTCTAGCGCCGCTTCGCCAAAGCTGCCAAAATCAGCGACGGCCACCAAGGCCCGGATCTGAGAAAGTTTGGGCCCGACCTGTTGGCTTTTGCTCATTGTTGCCCCCCCAGATCTGTTGTTTTGATTATGCCTAAGGCTGAGCCTAATGTCTGAGCGATCATCAGCAGAGACATGCTTGAGAGAACCTGTCTGGCTGACCAATTCCCACTCACCTCATGATCTGAGACCGTGGTACTGAAAGGTATGGAATACTCAAACCCAGCTCCACCGTGGCTCTGAAGCGCTGTAACTGCCCTACCTCCGACAAAATTCACCTATATTTCATACATGGTTTTTGTTTTTTATATCTTCTGCATCAAAAAAAAAGCCAAGGGAAAATCATCACTTGTCTGCGCGGACCATTTGCTGAAATGCTGAAGTGCAGAACTGCTGACAAAATGCAGATATATATCACAATG
>CALCPB010000121.1 GCA_937897665.1 uncultured Halomicronema sp.
CTTCTTCTCCATGGCCGATGAGTTGGCCGATCGCGAACTGGCTCCCGTGGAAATTACTGAAGAGACCGCTGAACTCACGGCTCTGGAAGTTCACGATTTGTTCAAGCGCATTTTTGAGACGACAAATCTGCTGAATCTCGATGCTTCTCGTGATTATCTCATTCGCGAAAATCTGAAACGTGCACCGGTGGACAACTGGCAAAGTCCGCCTCACATTGGGCGTGAGGGCATGACCAAAGCCGACAAGCCCCTATCCCGTTTGTCGAGCGATGTTCTCAATGATGGCTTGAGTGATCAGTCTCAGGGGCATAGTCGGTTGCCATATACCGATATGAGCGCCCATGCCCACGGCTCTTTTACGAGCCTCGATTACCTGATTACGTTTCTCAAAATGCGGGGCGATCGCGTCCGCCAGATGATCCGTCCCCCCTTTGGCAGCTTCAAGCAGCTGCCCGCTGAACCCGCCGCCGACTCACACCCCGAATTTCGGGATCCGCGCGTTTTCCGAGACACCCTGCATGACATGCGGATGCCTCCCTACATGCGCGATTCGGATCGGGAGCCGCTGTCGCTCACCCGCCGACAGTACCAGACCTTGATGACCTTTTTGACCTTCTTAGAGCAACAAGAAGGTAACGCTGAGTCTACCGCCCAGTCCCCCGTTACGCCTGCTTCGGAGATGCCATCATGATGTCAGAACAACCCAAAATCTTTCCTCGCAATCTCACGGCTCGTCTGGCCTACCAAGCGGCTGGCAATCCGGTCTCAAGCCGGTTAGAAGATGAAGTGGGCAACTGTTTTCCTGGCCTCGGCATCGATATCCGTAATCTGGATCGGCGCTTTTTTCCCGGCTTGGTCTTCAATTTCGCGGGCCGCGAACACCGCGAACTAGACCCCGAAATCCCCAATCTTTATGGGGCGCGCCTGGTATCCGTCGAGGATGAATGCGATGCCGATTTGCATCAGTCTAATCCGCTGGCGATCGCTCTGCTGGCCGTCTTTCATAGCCCTCAAGGCCGCGAACTGCGTCAGGGTGAGTGGTTTATCGACACGCTCGAACAAGCAGGCAAAACCATTGCCCTCTACGACCGCAACTCGAAGGGAGAGCGGATTCCGATGGATGGGATGGCCGTTTGGCGGATTGTGCGGAGCCTGAGCCCCGGCCACGTTGGCCTGACGCTCATTCGGCGCGACCTGACCGAAGCAGATGGACAACATCCCACCATTACCCTCAACGGCTGGCGGCGGCAGTTTGTCGATCCCAAAACCGGCACGCTCAACGAGGTGTATCAGCCAGGCGAACTGGTGCAGAGCTTGTGCTCGCCTTGGCAGCACGATATGCGCGACTGCGCCTGCATGTATTGGGCTTCTAATCGGCCTGATATTGTGTTTGCTGAGGTGCCGGCCAAAACCGAAGAAGAGCTGTTGGAGTCGGAAGATGCCAACTTGCGGTTAGATTGGCTTCGCAGCGATCGCGAAGCGACGGGGCGCGTGTTTGCACCAAATTCCTATCGCAAACTTCGCCAGTATCAAATGGATAACCACGAAATCAACAAGCGCTGGACTGAGTTGAACTTTGCGCTAGAAAGTCGTGAGATTAGCGAGACCTATACGCCTCCTGCGCTGGAGTCGCAAGACCCTGATGAAACCGATCAGGATCTGAATTAGTTCTCGCGATCGCAGGAGGATGACTCATCCTCCTGGCTTCAACTATTTGGACACGGTTGAAGCGCCCATTTCTTAGGGTTTCTGCGAGTAATTCTTAAATCAGGAACAACTGTAGGGCTAACCTCTGGCCCCGCATTTCACCGCTTGGGGGCCGTTAATCCGGCCTCCTAAACGGTCATAGCTTGGGGCCCAGGAGCGGCCACTGTACGAGTCTGTAAGCGCTTATTATTTTTTGAGGAAAATTTTGTGTTAGAAAATCTAGATCTTTCCACCTTAGAAAAGCGGTTCGAGCCAGTTTCTGAGGTGTCGGAAAACGAGTTTTACACCCATCCCGAAGACTTGGCTCAGATTTTACGAGAGCATTTAATTCCATTGGAATTAACCCTCTCTTTGGAGTATCTTTACGCCTATTTTTCTCTGCGCCATGCCGAAGAGGTCACGGCAGAGCAAACCCAATTTCCGGCACTGGCCGAAGATTTGAGCTTTGTTCGCCGCACCCTGCTCATGATCAGCGTGGGTGAAATGACCCACTATCGCTGGGCCCATCAATTACTGTGGCTGTTGCAGGACGAAGGACTCGTGGCGCCCGTTGCTGATGCCGGTATTCCGCTAGCGCAACGGGTGCCTCGCCCTGATGAATTGGGCCCAGCCCATCGCGGCTTTAGAAACGCAGCGCTGCGTCCCTTGACCCCCGAGGTTTTAGCCGACCTGATTGCCGTGGAGCGGCCGAGTGGGTATATCGACGGTGCCTATGGCAAGTTGGTCAGCACGCTCCGACAGCCCAAATATCCGCAGCATTTGTATGAGCTAGCAGCCAAAATTGATGGCGACGGCATGGGGCACTACAAAAACTTGCTTGAGGTGCAGCGGGTGCTCGACAAGTACGTGCAATTGGATGCCACCGACGCCTATCTGCGCCCGTTGCGAGTGGGCACCTTTGCGGAAACGGCTAATGCCCTGGAGCATTACCGAGAGATTTTGGTGAATGTGCAACAAACCTATGCCTCAATCCCGCAGGGTGAGTTTCGGGCAGCAGGGGCGACGGCGAGCTGCGCTCGGGACCAGATGACCTACCTGCAAGAAAAAGGGGAAGTCCTGGCCCGTCAGGGTATTGGCCTACCCTTCTTTGCTGAGGTGATGGTCGGGGGCCAGCCGTGGTCGGGCCATGATTTACTCAAGTACTTGGAGGGCTAAACCGATGAAAACTGCTCCTGCTGCAACGGCAACGAACGTGCAAACACTCTATGAACAGTCAGCCCCCCGCCAGCCGCAAATTCACTTGTTTGAAACTGAGTATGGCCCACACGCGCTGATGGCGGATGGGTCGCAGGTCTATGCCGTTGCGCCTGAACTCGTCGCCGCGATTGAAGGATTGGCAACCCCCGATGCAGACCAGGTGAATGCGCTCTTGGCGACCTCTGGGCTGGCGGCTGAGACGTCTGTCTTTATGGCCGACCTCAACCCGCTGACGAATCCGCCGCTGCGGGCGCTCTCTCTGGCGATCGCCCAAAAGTGCAACCTGGGCTGCACCTACTGTTATGCCCAGGCCGGAGACTTTGGCGATGTTGCCAAAAGCATGTCTTGGGAAGTGGCTGAAGCCGCCGTCGAGAGGCTGTTTGAAGACACCAAACCCGGCGATCGCG
>CALCPB010000122.1 GCA_937897665.1 uncultured Halomicronema sp.
TGGTGAACGGCCCTTTAGACAGCTGACGAAGGCCATTCAAACGCGGCTGATTCCAGGACTGTCGCATGTGTAGGTAGTCTTCTAGACCTGTGGAAGACAGTCATATGGCTCGTCCAAATTCGTATCGGTTGATAGACAATCCAATTACGGTGTCATGTATCAAAACGGATTTTGAGAAGCAAACAGTTTTGCAGACTGAACGATTGATACGGGCTCGCAAGGTTAAGGGCTGACGTTCAATCCGTTAGGTGGGTATTGCCAACGGTAGCTTGCTAGGAGTTTAGGCGGCGTGAGTAAGCGCTCCAATTGTCGACATAAAACTGCTGCCCCCAAAGGGAGCGAACAACTCCCTGAGTTGATAGCACGCGACATCTTCGCGAGGCCGGCACAGGCTAAGACTTCACCACTCTGATGAATTAATACCCAGAGCCTTCATTGCGGCTGCTCAGACTGGACAAAGCTCCCCATCTCGTTCATTTCAACCGCCTTGATGCAAGCTCGCATTACGGCGGGCAGTTGACTTCGCCAGGGCCATAGCAACCTCCCATTAACGGGTTCCAGATAGCGTTTTCTATCCTCTCAATCACTGTCGCGAGGCTAATCTGCAGCACTCGAATAGTATCGCCGATCCCACTGCCATCACGGCCAGAGAATTAACAAGGAACTCTATGAAAGGGGTGTATACATGCAAGCTTCATACAATCTTGGCTTTTCCTGAAGAGTCAATGATTTTACACCCCTTGCCACTTTAAAGCGTTAAAGCCTCTAAGTACAATCACTGAAAGACAACATTGCATCTACCTTTCACAAAGAACGCTCTAATTGCATGCAGGATAAAATTCGTTTCCTGAAAGGTTGATTCAAAGACAACTCTTTAAATAATCTTTTCAGGCTTTTAGTATTCCAGAAAAGATGAGTTTTTCTGCCCGCGAGTTTAGCATCCTTGGCTTTTTCAAAAGATTTAAAAACGAAGAGCTTTAGCATTAGCAAGACTGCATATAACTTAACCTCGCAACTATGTAAACGGACTTGGAGTCTAGGCATGAAAATCGGAAAAATCGTCTTGGGAAAATTGAATAATTGGATAGGAGAACGAGCCGTACCCAGAGCAATTCAACTTCATAAGCAGGCATTTTTAGAAGAACAGAAGCCTGTCCCCAATCTCCATCAGCCCAAACTTCACTTGCCACTGGTACTGCATTATCCAAGATCTTTTGTCGTGCAGACATCTGGCTTAGATCACAAAAAAAAGCGCGACTACAACTTCATGGGTGCATTATTTAACGAGAACGTTTATGAAAGACGAAAATGGATCATAGACTTTGCACAGCAACACTTCACCGATCATTCTTATTACTGCATTACAGATGCATCTCATGATTATCAGCCATTAGGAATTTACGACCAAACTTTAAGTAATCTTGGAAAAAGATTCATCCCAAGGAAAGTCGCACATGACAAGAAATCCTCATTCGATGAAGCGTATTTCAAAGTGATGTTGGATAGCAAATATACCTTGTGCCCTGCCGGAGATGCGTGGTGGAGCATGCGTTTTTTTGAAAGTATTATGTGTAAATCTATTCCTATTTTAGAATCCCCTGATCATGCCTGGAGAAGTCGATTCGAAAGGATGATAGGTTATAAATTTTATACGACTTCAGATCAGGTCGAATATCGAGAGGACTGGATAGAAGAGAATTATAGTAAATTTCTAGAATGTCAAACTTTTTTAAGCCGTAATAAAGACAAATCAGTAGCCTTGCTTTCAAGGGTAGAGGAGATGTTATTAGGCATTGATAATTTAGCTAAATCTTTAAGTTGAAGTCACTAGGGGCAAATGCGAGCATCTGTAGTGGTGAATGGCATGGTGTGCTAGACCTGTGGATACTTTCTCTGAAGCTCGCACCCTCGAAGCAAGCTAGCAGCCCTGCCATAGGTCTAGCGCACCACCAAAATTCTTTTATTAAGTATTCGGTATCTCAGGTAAGGGCAAAAGACCTTTTGCCTCAACAGCACCTAACAAGGTTTGTCCTTTGAGAATGGGGAAACTATTCTGCTTTCGCGCTGCTGGTTCGAGGCAACGTCGCCGAGAAGGATGAGCGATGGGGCCTTGGTTCCTTTTGTTCACCAGTTTGCGACCCAGCCAGCAGGCCCTTGGCGTATGATGAACGTCCACCCCATTTATTGAGTTCACTTCACAGTTATCGCTGACGAAACGCTGCATTTGACGGTTGAAACGCCGGAGCCCCCAAGGCTAGACCGGTGGCTGACGGCTCACCTGAAGGAGCTGTCGCGCAATCGCATTCAGAAGCTGATCGATTGGGAATACGTGCGGCTCAACGGCACGATCTGCACCAACAAAAAGGCGGGGGTGCAGGTAGGTGACGCGATCGCTGTGACGATTCCAGCGACGAAGCCGCTAGAAATCACGGCGGAGGCGATTCCCCTCGACATCTTGTACGAAGACGAGCAGTTGGTCATCATCAATAAACCAGCGGGCTGGTCGTTCATCCTGCCCCGGTAACATGAGCGGCACCCTGGTAAATGCGCTGCTAGCCCACTGTGGTGAGCAGTTAACCGGCATCGGTGGTGTCGAGCGTCCGGGCATTGTGCATCGGCTGGATAAGGATACGACTGGGGCGATCGTCGTCGCCAAAACCGAGCTGGCCCACCATCACCTACAGGCCCAAATGAAGGCAAAAACAGCGCGGCGTGAATACCTGGGAGTGGTATACGGCGCGCCGCACACCGATCGCGGCACGATTGATGCGCCGACAGGCCGTCACCCTAGCGATCGCAAACGCCAGACGATTGTGCCCCCCCTAAAAGGAGGCCGCTACGCCATCACCCACTGGCAAGTGGAAGAACGGCTGAATAACTTTACGCTGATGCGGTTTCGGCTCGAGACCGGACGCACCCATCAGATTCGGGTGCATTGCGCCCATGTGGGGCATCCCATCGTGGGCGATCCGACCTATGGTTCGGGGCGTTCGGTGGGGGTGAATCTGCCGGGGCAAGCGCTGCACGCCGAGCGGCTGACCCTTATTCATCCGGTATCGGGAGAGCCCGTGACGGCGATCGCCCCGCTGCCGCCGCATTTTCTCAAGCTGCTGGCGGTTTTACGCAATCGCACAGTTTAGCGAGCGCGGGGCTAATTTCTTGCGGGCGTTTTTTTAGCGTGCTGCGTGAGCAAAAATCCGTAAGCGCACTATCCTAAAAGCCTACGGCTCTAGCTGATTACGGGCATTCCCTCTGATATGGGCGTCGAAATTCTCATCCTGACGATTTATTTCATCTGTGTGATCTATGTGATCTACCAGATGGCGCTGTCGGTCGAGGCCAAACGCGAAGACCAATTCGAGATTGAGTTCGATGGTGAGACGTTGCAGGCAGCGATCGCGACTCAGCTCGCCCAGCAAACCCTCTATGACGTCGAAACAGAGGTGGTGTCTCAGGGCAAGGCCCTATTAAAGATGACGTTCCTGAATCAGAAACAGCCGGTCGGTGTCGTGGCGGTGCAGATGGGCCCGGTCGGCAAGCAACCTTTGGAACCGCCCATCAAAAACCTCAGCGTCAGCATCGCCAATACATTGCCTGACCAGCAGGTATTTATCAACTGGGATCACAGTGCGATCGCGATCTATGGCGGCCCGGCCCAGCGGGTCATTCGTCAGGTGCCAGGGCGACCGACTGACCTGTTGCAGCCACAGGTGTACACAGTGGTTAATCCGCAACTGCAGACCAACGTCGCGGTGACAGGGGAAAACATGCTCAGCCGCCCCGCCGATCAAATGGCGCTAGAAATCGGCTCATCCCTCATTGATATGAAGCAGATTCCCAAATTTAAAGAGCAGCAGCGACAATACAGCCTGCGATTGCTGATGTGGGTGCGATCGATGGCGTATCCCGACAGTCCAGCGATGCAATTGTTGCTGCCATTCACCTTTCAAATCAAGGTGCTGCCGGATCATGTAGCACTGCCCGTGCTGAGCTGGCTGCTCAATCTCAATCCGTTTGCCCCCAATTCCTAAGGACGTTTGATCAGCGGGAAACCCTGCGCGGCAGCCCATCGGGCACAGCAGCACCGTTGGAGAACCGGCTCAATATCAAACTGAAATGTTTAGAAAATTGTCAAGAATGGTGATGGGTGAGTGGTGCCCACTCTACCAGCTTCTACAAGGCCTAAAATCCGGGGTAGGCTTGACATCAAAGATAATTGCTATCGGCTAAATTCAGGCCGCTCAACGTTGCGGATACAACTCTCAGGGAGGCAATTGTGGTCAACCGAAAAACCGCTTTCTCAAAGGGACTACTTGTTTCCGCGATGCTGCTACCGGCTTTTTTAGCCACCCCGGCTAGCGCCTTAGATTGTGAGGATACGGAACAGGTTATTCAGCAATTTGAAGCGATCGCCCAAC
>CALCPB010000123.1 GCA_937897665.1 uncultured Halomicronema sp.
GATTGCGCTATCAGCGGCTTCTCACCTTACAGTCGCTTCAGGGTCGCTAGTTCTGAGCGGCTGGCCACGCCTTTTGGCCCAGCGTTATCAGCGTTAGGATAAACACTCACCCGTTTAGCCAGCCAGCTTGCATGCCTTCTCTCTCTAGCGCGATCGCCCTGGGCAGTAACCTCGGAGATTCTTTGACAATCCTGCAGGGGGCGATCGCGGCGTTAACTCAGCCCCCCCACATTACCGTCACGACCTGCTCAAGCATCTACACCACGGCACCGGTCGGGCCACCTCAACCGGATTATTACAACGCTTGTGCCCTGCTCAAAACCAATCTCGCCCCCGAAGCACTGCTCCGCACCTTGCTGCAAATCGAAATGACCTTTGGCCGCGTGCGACGCCAGCGGTGGGGGCCGCGCCTGCTCGATCTCGATCTGTTGCTGTTTGGCAACGTCGTGATGACGACTCCCACCCTACAGCTACCTCACCCGCGCATGCATGAGCGGCCCTTTGTCTTGGTGCCCCTAGCCGAAATCGCCGCTCACTGGGTGGATCCCATCTCAGGTAAGGCGATCGCACAGCTAGCCGCTGGGGTTTCCCATGAGGGCGTTAAGCGACTCGCTACGGCGCCGCCACTGCTGCACCACAACGGCAAATAGTATGCTACCGTAGCCGCTATCGGTTAGTCCGGCAGCGTTCTCACCGCTCTGGCCGCCGTCATCCTCACGATTCTTCTGACTTGGTATGCCGCTCGGTAACGAACCGCCTCAATTGCTTAAGCAGTGTCTTTTAGTAAAAGGACGCAAGTTTGATTTTGAAGTTAACAGTTTGCGATTGCCCAACAAATCGGAAGGTGAGTGGGAATGCATTCGCCATCCGGGCGGCGCGTTGGCGATTCCGCTCACGGAGGATGGCAGATTAGTTTTAGTGCGTCAGTATCGGTTTGCCGTGCAAGGCAGACTACTAGAATTTCCCGCTGGTACCGTTGAACCGGAAGAAACGCCCGCTCAAACAATTCAGCGCGAGATTGAAGAAGAAATTGGCTATCGGGCTCACACCTGGCAGCCGTTGGGCAGCTTTCCGCTGGCACCGGGCTACTCTGACGAGTTTATTCACGCCTTTATCGCGACCAATTTAGAGGCGATCGCCCATCCCCCAGCAGGCGATGCTGACGAAGATATTACCGTCGTATACATGACCCCCGATGAGTTTGAGCAGGCCATCCATCAGGGGGAAGGCATTGATGCTAAATCGATCGCCAGCTACTTTTTGGCCAAAGCCTACCTGTCTGAGCTGACCGCAAGAGCCGCAGACAGGGCTTCGAAGTAATAGCGCTGTATTTTGGGATAATTTATCCAACAATAAAAATCCCCGCCGCAAAGGGGAAATCGATCAAACCATCAACGCTCCAACCAGGCCCAGTGCCGAGCTGGCATTAACTAGAAGCCACAACGCTCGCCGGGGGTTCAAATTTGTAGCCCACGCCCCGCACCGTTTGAATCATGGCCGGTTGGGTGGTATCGAGCTCAATCTTTTTACGAATTTGGCCGATATGGACATCGACTACGCGCTGATCACCGACATATTCGTAGTCCCAAACTTTTTGAATCAGCTCTGCCCGCCGCCACACTCGACCGGGGTGGCTGGCCAGAAAATGTAGCAGGTCAAATTCCAACGCCGTGAGTGGTACCAGCTCGCGCTCCAAAGTGACTTCTCGCCGAACCGGATCGATCTCTAGGGTATTGAAGCTCAAACACTGTTGCTCAGCAGTGGTGACGGGTCGCTGGCGTTTAAGAATGGCCCCCACGCGAACCTCAAGCTCTCCTAAACTAAAGGGCTTAGTGAGATAGTCGTCAGCCCCTTCAGCGAAGCCGCGAATCTTGTCGGCTTCATCACTGCGACTGGTGAGCATTAAGACAAAGACACCCGTGCGCGTCTGCATTTCTTTGCAGAGGTCGTATCCATTAGCATCAGGGAGGTTGACGTCCAACACCACTAAGTCGGGGTTGAGTTGCTCAAACACCGCAAGCGCATTTTTGCCATCTTCTGCAGATTCGACTTCATAATCTTGCTTCGACAAAAAGCGCAGTACAAGATTTCGGACAGCTGGGTCGTCGTCATCGACAATGAGCTTGGCAGTAGCCATAACGTAAACGTCTTACCAAAAGGACACAGGTGGTTGCTTTACATTAGACCGAGTACACTAAAGCCCTAGCGGTACCGGCAATGTTTCTTTAAAATCTCTTTTCGCAGGAACACGATGAAATCAGCCTAAACTGCATCAATTTTTGCCCAGCCACTCGGTACTTTCTGTAAAGTAGTTATAAAGCTAGAACAGTCGTCGATGCTAACTCGGTTGACTCTAATGAAGAATACCCAAACCGAGCTGAAACTTCTTCACCATACGGAACAAGTTTCAGTAGTGTGAGCCTAGTATAGTTAAACTGTGGCTAACACGAATGGCCCAAAAAGGATCGACGTCAGCAGAATTAAGGTTGACTTGCTCCGTGGATTTAGTCAGTAGACGCGCCAGGCTATCGAAGGGATGTCGATGAGTGACCAGAACTACTACGATACGTTAGGCCTCGACGAAAACGCCTCTTTTGAGGAGATTCAGGAGGCTAAAGAGCGCTTGTTAGACGGTTGTGACGACGATCGCAAACGGATGGATGCGATCGAATCAGCCTATGACGCCATTCTGATGGAACGTCTCAGACTGCGTCAGGAGGGCAAGATCAAGGTACCTGACCGCATTCGGTTTGCCGAAGAGGTCCCTGAGAAGCCAGTGGTGAAGGCCAACAGCGGTGATGTCTCAAAGCCCGGTTGGCTGGCTGACTTTTTAGACACGCCTTCTCGCAATGATGTGCTGCTCCCGGCGGGCATTTTTGGAATTTTAGCGATTGTGAGTCTGGCCGGGCCGTCACTGGCTTTGGCGATCGGGGTCGGCGTGGCAATCTATTTCCTCAATCGTAAGGAATATCGGTTTTGGCGTGCGCTGCTAATCACTGTGTTAGGGCTCACGGCGGGGTTGACCGTGGGCATCTTGCTGGGGCAGATTCTCGGCCCGCAGGCAGCGGCGATGTCAGGGGCAAGTGCCGATGTCGTTACGCAAAAGGTGGCCGCGATTATCACGATGATCGTATTGTGGGCCGTCAGTAGCTTTTTACGCTAGCCGTCCGCGCCTGCGGCTCGATTCAACAGCTTCCTGCAAAATCGAACGGACTGAAGGCGGCATTCTACGTGCCTCCAGCCAGGCTATGACTGGGTAGCTCAATCAGTGCACCACACTAGCTTTGCCGCTCTTTTGAAACCTGACCGAACGTTAGTTCAGCGAGCCGACCAGGTTAGCGAGTCCCTGCACTTCGAGTGCGCCGAGGCCTCCCCGTGGGGCGAGGTTGAAAAGGCGTTTTGTGGCGATTGCGACGTTTGGCTCGGGGCGAGAGGGTGCTTTGGCGGTAGGTGCTAGACATCGTCATACCTCAAAAACATTAACTTGATGAGGAATTCACGGAAAAACCCGGCGCTTCCGGAAAAGCTCGATGAATCCAGCAGGCAGCCAGATAAATCCGGCGGGAAGAGAGGATTATCCGTTGGGTGACTGTTGCCGAGCAGGTAGAGCCATGCCAAGCGTGAGGCCATTTCTCATAACGACGAGACCGAGCGGGGCGATATCTCGTAGCGTCGAACGGGAGCTAACTGTCATGGTTTCAGCGCGATCGCACTCAATTGCCGTCGTCAGCGATGATAATGGAGAGTACCAGACCGCTTAGCTTGAGCCCCTCGCCGACCGCGATCGCTAAGTCGGTGAATCCCTCAATCTCTGAAACACCAGGATTCATCGCTGAGGGCTGGCATAGCGGCTTAAAGGGTTCAATCATCGAGCCTGTGGAGACAGCACTGAGATGGCAGTTCGGATCAATCAATTTTTAACGTGGAAACAGCAGTCCCAGACAGTCGCTGTCCTCACCGCTTGGGATTTTATATCGGCGCAAATGGCCGATCAGGCCGGAGCCGATCTGATCTTGGTGGGCGATTCGTTAGCGATGGTGGCCTTGGGCTATGACACGACCTTACCCCTGACGCTAGAGGAGATGCTGCACCATGCTAAAGCGGTGCGCCGAGGCGTCAAAAACGCGCTGATGGTGGTCGATCTACCGTTCTTGAGCTACCAGGTAGATACGGCTGAAGCGCTGCGCTCGGCAGGGTGCATGCTCAAGCAAGCGGGCGCCCAAGCCGTCAAGCTAGAAGGGGGCTATCCCCGCATGGCCGCAACCATCAAAGCCTTGGTGGAATCGGGCATTCCCGTCATGGGGCACGTCGGCTTGACGCCGCAGTCGGTGCACCTGACTGGTGGTTTCTATAAACAAGGCAAGTCCCCCGAGGCCGCCGATCGCATTTTGCAAGAGGCGATCGCCATTGAGAAAGCGGGGGCCTTTGCCATTGTGTTAGAGCACATTCCGGCAGAGCTGGCCAAGGTCATTACCGAAACCCTCACCATCACCACCATCGGCATCGGGGCCGGGCCGCACTGTGATGGCCAGGTGCTGGTCACGGCTGATGTGCTGGGCCTGTCTGACTGGCAGCCCCCCTTTGCCCCCCGCTATGCAAACTTACGAGAACAGGGAATAGCGGCGGCCAAGCAGTTTTGCGACGACGTGCGATCGCACCATTTCCCCAAGTGAGCATGCCAGTTGTGATGCTGCGGTCATCCGCGATATCGTGACGGCTCCATTAAGCGTTACCCAGCTTGCTGGAAGACGCGCTGCTGACAGTCACCAAAGCGATCAGTTCCCTTTTTTGATACTCTGCTAATTTCCCCTCCCGACAGGAAATTTCCCATGGCACTCCAGGTTTACGGCATTCCCAACTGTGGCACCTGCAAAAAGGCGTTGAGCTGGCTCGATAACAACCAAATTGCCTATGACTTTATCGATACCAAAACGGCCCCACCCACCCGCGACATGATTGCCGATTGGGTCGAAGCCCTGACGGCTAGCCCGATGCGTAACACCTCTGGGCAGGCCTATCGCGCTCTGGGAGAAGAGAAAAAAGACTGGAGTGACCAGCAATGGATCGATGCCTTTGCCGAGAATGCCATGTTGCTCAAGCGCCCTTTGTTTGTCAAAGATGGCAAAGCCGTCATGGTTGGGTTTCGCGCTAAAGAAGCCGATCTCCAAGCGACTCTCAATAGCTGATCGCCCTATCGTTTGAGATCTGTTTCCTTGGCATGCCCCCTATTCATTCGTCGAAAGCCGGAAAAAGTCATGTTTGGCGAGGGTTCTAGACTAAGTCTAAGAGGGTAAACCTCACCGCCTGCGGCACCTCTCCTTATCAAGGAGAGGTTTATCTCAGCGTCCGGTTCCTTTCCTTAGATAAGGAAAGGTGAGGTCACACAGCCAATCCCCAAACAAAACCAATCCTTAAAAGCTTCTCTCAACGCACGATGTCGCAACTTGGGTGTATGGGAATCGAGCATTACCCAAGGGCGGCAAGTGTGGTTGTTGCAATTCGCGAAGTCGTTAGTCCACACCAGCAACGGGGCGAAAATCCTCGCTATGCTTGGGGATATCGTCTGTGGTTCATGAATCTGCCATCGTGTATTCAGAACGCCCCCCCCTCGTCAAAGAACCGGAACGCCTTGAAGCCTTTTTGAAAGAGCTTCCCCTTGAACCCGGCGTCTACTTTATGAAAGATGGCCGGGATCAGATTCTCTACATCGGCAAATCGAAAAAACTGCGGAATCGGGTGCGATCGTACTTTCGCGATACCCACCGTCACATGCCGCGCATCGCGATGATGGTGATGCAGATCGTCGAGATTGAGTTCATCGTCACCGACACCGAAGCCGAAGCGCTGGCTCTAGAAGCCAATCTCATCAAGCAGCATCAGCCCCACTTTAATGTGCTGCTGAAAGACGACAAAAAATACCCCTATCTCTGCATTACCTGGTCAGAAGACTATCCGCGCATGTTTGTTACCCGCAAGCGGCGCAAAAACCTTAAAGATCGCTACTACGGTCCCTATGTTGATGCGGGGCTGCTGCGGCGGACTTTAAGCATTGCCAAGCGCACTTTTCCGCTACGACAGCGACCGCAACCGCTGTTTCGCGATCGCCCCTGCCTCAATTACGACATTGGCCGCTGTCCGGGAGTGTGTCAGGAGCTGATTTCTCCGGAGGACTATCACAAGACGGTGCAGCGGGTGGCCATGGTGTTTCAAGGCCGCACGGATGAGTTGGTTAATGCCCTGACCCAACAGATGGAAAAAGCGGCTGAAGACCTGCGGTTTGAGCAGGCGGCCCTGCTACGCGACCAGATTCAAGGATTAGAGCGGCTGACGGCCCATCAAAAAGTGGCGCTACCCGATGACACCGTGTCGCGCGATGCGATCGCCCTCTCTAGCGATGAGCAGTTTGCCTGCATTCAGCTCTTTCAAATTCGGGCGGGGCGGCTGGTGGGGCGGCTCGGCTTTAATGCCGACGCCCAAGCCGGGACACGGGGCGAGATTTTACAGCGGGTGCTCGAAGCGCATTATCAAATGGTGGAGCCGATTGAGATTCCGGCAGAAATTTTGGTGCAGCATGAGCTGCCCGAGGGCGATATTTTGGCGGAATATTTGACCCAGCGGCGTGGGCGCAAGGTGGCGATCGAAGTTCCCCAGCGGCAGACCAAGGCAGAACTGGTCGATATGGTAGAACGCAACGCCCAGTATGAGCTGGTACGCACCCAGCGCGTCGCCGATCGCAATGCCCAAGCGATGCAAGATTTGGCCGAAGCGCTCGACCTACCCGACCAGCCCAAACGCATTGAGGGCTATGACATTTCCCATATTCAAGGGTCGGATGCAGTGGCCTCGCAGGTGGTGTTTGTGGATGGCATGCCCGCCAAGCAGCACTACCGCCACTACAAGATCAAAAATCCTGAAGTGCGCGCGGGCCACTCTGACGACTTCGCCAGTATGGCTGAGGTGATTCGGCGGCGCTTTCGGCGCTATGCGGCTGACCCCGATAAGCAGCGGGTCGGCAATCCAGACTGGCCCGACCTAGTCATGATTGACGGCGGTAAGGGGCAGCTATCGGCGGTAGTTGAAGTGCTGCGAGAGCTGAATTTGCTGGCCGATCTGCATGTCGTCAGCCTGGCTAAAAAGCGCGAAGAAATCTTTCTCCCCGGAGAATCGCTGCCC
This sequence comes from uncultured Halomicronema sp., assembly GCA_937897665.1. Lineage (GTDB taxonomy): Bacteria > Cyanobacteriota > Cyanobacteriia > Phormidesmidales > Phormidesmidaceae > Halomicronema. Next base: position 7,174 of record CALCPB010000123.1, read on the forward strand.
GTCTCGACGGAAGCGGAGCAGCCGGGGGTGCAGCTTTTGCGTCGCCTGCGCGATGAAGCCCACCGATTTGCTGTCAGCTTTCACCGCAAAAAACGCAGCGATCGCATGCGGCGCTCTCGTTTATCTGACATTCCCGGTTTAGGGCAGCATCGTCAAAAAGAACTGCTGGCGGCGTTTCGCTCTATCGACTACATTCGCGAAGCCCCGACTGAGCAGCTCGCCCAAGTGCCCGGCATCGGCCCTCATATGGCACAGCAAATTTACAACTACTTTCACCCCAATGCCAATAGTGACGGGGCGATCGCCACAGTGGAGTCTGCCAGTGCTGCCAGTGTCGAGTCCCAAAGCGGTTGAATGATTTAGTCAACGATTCGAGCATTTGCACTGAAGTATCCTTGGTGCTGGCCCATGTCGTGACAGCTCAACCGCAAGTCCTAGTGGCGCTATATCGCTGATGCCGGTTGGATTTTGGGTAAATTAAGCGCGCCGGCCTTTCTGCCAGAGATCTGATATCGATATGCTCATGCTGGTTTTTCGATTAGGAGACAACCGTTATGCAATTGCGACGCCAGCCATTGTGACCGTGCTCCCTCGGGTGAATTTGCAGGCCATTCCTGGCAGCTCTCCGGCGGTCGCAGGCATGTTTAGCTATCAGGGCCAAATTGTGCCCGTGCTTGACCTCAATCAGCTTTTGCAGGGAGCAGCTAGCTCAGCCTTATTAAGCACGCGCATTGTCCTCGTCAACCAGGGGATACCTGGTGAATCTGCGCGGTTGCTCGGGCTATTGGCAGAGCAGGCGACAGAAACGCTGGCATTGCATCAGGTTGAGGAGATTGCTGAACGCGTTGATTTTTGCCAAAGTCCGTATCTGGGCGAAATGCTGGTGTCGCAGCAAGAGATTATTCAACAATTGCAGATTTATAGCCTGCTGTCGCAGCCAGCGTACGATGCGCTGATCGATCAAGCCACGACAGCATCTTAGAGTGAGGTTCTGACGATGGAGGGTCGTTTTGAGCAGACTGACGCTGGGGGCAACATTGCAGCTTTGCTCAACCAACTGATTGGCCTGAACGAAACCTCAATTGGGTCAGCCGGAGTGCAGCGCGCCATCGCGCAGGCCATGCAGGCAGCAGGATACGGTAATGTCGAGGCATATTGGCAGCATTTGCAAGGATCTCAGGCCGCGATCGCGGCACTGATCGAAGCCATTGTTGTCCCTGAAACCAGCTTTTTCCGCAATCCGGAATCGTTTGCTTTTCTCAAGCGCTGGGCGAATCAAACCGGACGGCAACAGGCGGCTGAGGCACCTCTACGGCTGTTGAGCCTACCCTGCTCGACTGGGGAAGAACCTTACTCGATGGCCATGACGCTATTGGAAGCGGGATTGTCTGCCGAGCAGTTTCAGGTGGAGGCCTTAGATGTCAGTGCCGCCGCCCTGACTCAGGCCGAACGCGGCGTGTTCAGTGCCTATTCTTTTCGCCCAGGACAGTCGGTGACAACATCGCTCGATGCCGTTGTTGATCGCTATTTTCAACGGGATGGTGAGCGATACCGACTAATTGATCGCGTACGATCGCAGGTGAAGTTCCGGCCCGGCAACCTCGCCGATCCGATGTGCCTTTACCAAACCCAACCCTACGATGTCGTATTTTGCCGCAACCTACTGATTTACTTTCATCAGGTCGCCCGCGATCGGGCCATGCGCACCTTACATCGACTGCTGCAACCAAACGGATTGTTGTTTTTGGGCTATGCCGAAACGAATCAGATTCATCCCGATCAGTTTGAATCCATTCGCTACCCCCAGGCATTTGTCTATCGCCGCGTCGCGTCCCCAGCGGCTCAGAGCAAGAGGAGATCGGTGGCGAACACCGTACCCACATCAGCACTGTCATTGCGACCAGGTTTGCCCGTGCCCCCTAAGCTCACTCCTGACGTCGCTAAATCGCTACCCGTCACGCCCCCCATCTACCCAACACTGCCGTCAGCCATCAGACCCCCTCGACTGCCCCCACCCGCTGCCCAGACTTTCCTGAGTGATATTCGCAGCATGGCCGATCGGGGCGAACTGTCGATCGCTGCCGCCCAGTGCGATCGCTATCTACACACCCATCCGACCAGCGCCGCCGCTTACCTCTTGCTGGGCGAAATTTATCAAGGTCAAGGCAACGATGAAGCGGCGATGCAGGCTTTCCGCAAAGCCATTTACCTCGATCCGACCTGCGTGGAAGCTTTGCTGTATCTTGCCCTGCGATATGAAGATCAAGGCCATTTGGCCGCCGCTGAGCGACTACGCCAGCGCATACAGCGGCTGACTGTCGATGACTAGTACCGCTCGGCGTAAATGCACATCTCCTTAAGCAGTCAGTTTTAGAGGCTTGAGTCGGATGCCTGGCCGCGCCCTTCCCGCCCTGATGGTGAGCGAAACCGAACGCCACGAACTCGAGCAGTTGATCAAGCGACCGAGTACGCCCCAACAACTGGCGCTGCGCGCCAAAATTATTCTCCGTGCCAGTGAAGGGGAAAGCCAAGGTCAGATTGCCCGGGCGTTGGGCATTGGAGAGCCCATGAGTCGCTGTTGGCGGCAGCGCTGGCAAGCCCTCCAGGGGGCTGAACTGCCGGTGGCAAAACGGTTAGCCGATGCGCCGCGTTCGGGTGCCCCCGCGACGTTTACCTTAGAACAAATCACTCAACTCTATGCGTTAGCTTGTGCGCCGCCAGCACAATATGGGCGGCCCCTGAGTCATTGGACGCCCCGAGAGCTCGCTGATGAACTGGTTAAACAAGGGATTGTGGAGCAGATCAGTGGTCGCCATGTGGGCCGTTTGTTCGCCGAAGCCGAACTGAAACCGCACCAGAGTCGTTACTGGCTTCATCCCCCCCGGACCCAGACTTTGCCACGAAAGTCGAAGATATCTGCCAGGTCTACCAACAGGCTGCCGAGCGCGCTGAACGTGGAGAAGTGACCTATCGTCTCGATGAAATGACGGGCATCCAAGCCTTGGAGCGCGTGATGCCGGGTCTTGACCTGAAACCAGGGCGCTGCGTGCGCGTCGAGTTTGAATACTGTCGTCATGGGACTCAAACTTTGATTGCAGCCTTGAATGTCGCCACCGGACGCATTGACCAGGCGAGCGTCGGCAACACCCGGACCGAGCAAGATTTAGAGGCTCACCTCAAAGCGCTACTCGCCCCAGTGGCTGAGGCCCCCAAAATTCATCTCGTCATGGACTGCCTTAACACCCATCGCTCAGAAGCGTTAGTGCGACTGGCCGCAGCCTTGGAGCCGGTGCCGCCTGCGCTGGGACAGAAAGGCCAATTCGGCATCCTCCAATCGATGGCCACGCGCACTGAATTCTTAACCAACCCAGAGCATCGACTGGTCGTACATTTCACCCCCAAGCATTGTTCTTGGCTCAATCCAATTGAAATCTGGTTTAGCATTCTGGTCCGCAAATTACTGCGGCGGGCCAGCTTTAAAAGCCAAGCCCATCTCAAGGCTAAGATTCTTGACTTCGTCGACTACTTCAACCGCACAATGGCGAAGCCCTTTAAGTGGAACTATACGGGCAAACCTTTGACTTTATGATGGCTATGCTTACTTATGCCGTTGCGGACTAGCCGTGGGGCTACGGTTATCTGTTACCGCAATGCGATTGCTGGGGACTATAGTAAGTGCCGGATGTTTTGTCTAGTCAGACAAACCTCTCTTCATGATCTGGTTACATTCGTTTGAGAATTCACTATGTTGAAGTTCATCAAATCGCAGCCCCTCATTGTGCGTGGCCTGGCCATCTTTATTCCTCTACTACTGGCAACAAGTGGCTTGTTCTTCCTGATTTATCGAGCCCAGGTAGCGGCGGCAAAAGACCGTTTAGTCAATCGGGAAATCAACAAAGTTGAGGTGCAAAGAAAGCTAGCGACTCAACGATTTCAAGAAGTCGTCGCTGACCTGATGATTTTGGCCAATCAAGGCGACCTGCAGGCCCTCGGCAGCAGTTTGCTTGATCCTGCTGAGGCTGGCAATACCCTAGAAGCAGATAGGCTGCGGCAAAAGCTCATCACTGACTACTTGTTATTTTCGAGCCAAAAACGGCTCTATGGTCAGGTGCGTTTTCTGGATCCGCAGGGGCAGGAATTGATTCGCATCGACTTTGATCCAGTGCAAGACAGTTCTGAGATCATCCCGAATAGTGAGCTCCAAAATAAGGGCGATCGCTACTACTTTGAAGAAGCGTTTCCGCTGGGGCAAGGTGAAATTTTTATGTCGCCGTTTGACCTCAATGTGGAACAGGGCAAGGTTCAGGAACCGTACCTCCCCATGATTCGATTTGCGGCTCCAGCGTTTGATCAGCAGGAACGCCGAACCGGGCTGGTGTTGCTCAGCGTGTAATTCAATGATATCTAAATCAATAATCATCATGCT
>CALCPB010000124.1 GCA_937897665.1 uncultured Halomicronema sp.
GCATCTTTATACAGTAAAGTCTTGATTGCTTTCAGGGCTGGGGGGCACCAGATGCGGGGGCGGGGCTACGTCATCGGCATGAGGCCATGCTGTGACGTTGACTCAATCCTCACGACCATCGACCCATCGGCCCGCAATCTATCCATTCTGTATTAGGCAAGACATTCATACTATGGATTCTCAAGCGAAAGTTTTTGTCGCCGGACATAATGGTTTAGTCGGCGGGGCCGTTGTTCGAGCCCTTAAACAGCAGGGCTACTCGAATCTGGTTGTGCGCTCTAGCCGTGAGCTTGACCTGCGGCAGCAGCAAGCCGTCGAAGACTTTTTTGCCACTGAGAAGCCAGCGTACGTCTTTTTGGCAGCGGCCAAGGTTGGTGGTATTCAGGCGAACAATGTCTATCGCGGCGAATTTTTGTACGACAACTTGATGATTGAGTCGAACATTATTCACAGCGCCTATCGCCACCAGGTGCAAAAACTGCTGTTCCTAGGCTCCTCCTGCATCTATCCCAAGCTGTGTGCCCAACCCATGCGGGAAGACTATCTGCTCACAGGTGCCCTGGAACCTACCAATGAGCCCTACGCGATCGCCAAAATTGCGGGCCTCAAGCTCTGCGAAAATTATTGTCGGCAGTATGGCGTCAACTTTATTTCGGCGATGCCCACCAATCTCTATGGCGTTAACGACAACTTTGACCTGAATAATTCCCACGTGCTGCCGGCGCTGATGCGCAAGTTTCACGAAGCCAAAGTTAATCAAGCGAACACCGTCACTGTCTGGGGCACCGGCGAACCGCTGCGGGAGTTTCTGTACGTCGATGACCTCGCAGATGCGCTGATTTATCTGATGAAAACCTACGACGATGTTGATTTTGTCAACGTCGGTACCGGCCAAGAAATCTCCATCAAAGAGTTGGCGCTGACTATTCAAGCCGTAGTGGGCTTTGAGGGCGAGTTAGTATTTGACACCTCTAAACCCAATGGCACGCCCCGCAAGCTGCTCGACGTTTCACGCCTTAACTCGCTGGGCTGGCAGGCCCAAACCGACCTAAAAACCGGGATCGAAAAAACCTACGCCTGGTATCTAGAAAACGTCGATACCCTCAGAGCTTAATCATCCATTCTCTGGTCTGGCCACGCCCTTGATGAGGCGGTGGCCGCCAATATGACTGCTGATATGACTCAGGAACCAATCCAATTGCCGACCTTTCCACCATTTTGGAAAGGTCGGCAATCGCACTTACTCGCTTTCGGCTGGTTCTTCTTCAGCCTCTTCCGGTTCTTCGACCCCCTCGTCTTCCATCACGTCTTCTTCACCGACGCCCTCGTCAATGCCTTCATCCCCGGCTTCCGGGCCACCGCAGGCAATCGTCAGCATTGATAGACCAAGAATGAGAGGCAATGCCATCAAACGGGTCATTTTCATGATGAATTTCCTCAAAACAGTTTCGACATAGCTTACAGTGATTTCCCACAAATCAAACCTCTATCAAAAGTTAGAGATTCAGAGTTAAATGTGTCTGCCTTTATATTTGGTTTTGCTGTAGAGAGGCCTCTCTCTCTGCGGTGTGACCGAATATGGGATCACGAAATTCGCATCTTAGAAAGACTTTATTTGTTCTATAACGGCTTACTGATGGATTACAAAGCTTATTATCAGCTTGAGAAAGGCGATCGCCACTGGTGAAATTGAGCTCAGTATAGAAGTGCTTTCTTGTGTCTAGCATTAGACCTGAGATGAAGCCTGTTTAAGACTTCTAACTCCAACTTTTTTGGCTAAGTCCTTCTACTTTTCTTTGGCCCAAGCGAGTTGGGTTGATCGCTGGATTTTGGCGTGAGGGATGAGGCGGCCTTGGCTCAGTCAGACTCTTGCATCCGCGCTGGGTAGAAGACAGGTGATGGACAGCGAGCGGCAGACCCGCCATAAAGTTTCTGGGCTGGGCTGGGGGCTCAGGGGGGCTCATATCAAATCTGCCCCTTCTATGCGGATGGCTATTTATGGTCACGGATGTGTCAATTGCTCTGCGTAATGCCCCCAGCCAATTGCGGGGTTGCTTGAGATCGCCCAGGTGACGTTAGCGTCCGCGCAAGATAACGGCAAAGTGCGGCACGATAAAGACAGATGACACAGGGCCGTGAGGTGAGTCTATGGATAATCAGCAAACACCGGCAGCGGGTTGGGGGCTGGCGATCGCCACCGGGTTGGCCATTATCGGCACGCTGGCGGTGAATACGCTTTCTAACTTTTATCCTCCTGGTGGTGAGAACGTCGGCGAAATTGCCAATACGACCCTGGCGGGCGTACTGATCACCCCCGCGAACTATGCCTTTGCGATTTGGGGACTGATTTATCTCGGACTCATGGCCTATGGCGTCTACCAGCTGGGGCCAAAGCAGCGACAGGATGCGGGGATTCGCTGGGTAAATCAGCTATTGATTGTGGCCTGTCTGGCTCAGATGGTCTGGATTTTTCTGTTTACGCTGAAGTTATTCTGGCTATCCGTTTTGGCCATGTTGGGCATTTTGGTGCCCTTGATGCTCGTTTATCTAATTCTGTATGGCGATGCTGCTGCCACCCGGCAGCGGCGCTGGTTTGCGCGCTACCCCTTCAGCATTTACCTGGGATGGATCGCCGTCGCCACGGTGGTGAATGTGGCGTCAGCGCTCTATGACTCCGGCTGGCGGGGTGATTACAGTAGCGTCACTTGGACGGTTGTGATGGTGCTGGTGACGGCAGCGATCGCCGCGCTGGTGATTTTTACCCGCCAAGACGTGCCGTTTACGCTGGTGTTTATGTGGGCCTACGTCGCCATTGCGGTGCGTCACTCGACGATTCTCGCTATCTGGCTCACTGCTGCCATCGCCGCGATTGGCTTGCTCGCATTGCTCGTCTGGCAGCGATCGCGATCACACCGCCCTCTCAAAACAGGCTGAGCTGAGCAGCGGGCGGCTCAATTCCATCCCAGGGCAAACTCGGCAGATTGGGCATGGTGCCCTTCAACGTGTCGTAAAAGTAGCGGGCGATCGCTGGTGATTGGGCCTCGTTAGGACAGTGGATAAACAGGTAAACCGTCTTCCCTGCCGCTAACCAAGCCTGTAAACGCGGTACCCACTTCGTCACGTAAGGTTCGTTGAAATTCAAGTCCGGGTGGCTGATGTAGCGCACTAGGCAAAAATCGGCAGTGACCACCGGCTGTAGGGGAACGTTAGGTTTGCGGCGTTCGGAGGCGAACTGCGGATCGGGCAGTCCATCGGCCTGGCCGTCATACATGGTGCGGCTGTCGAGCAGAACTCGACCCACCCCCAGTTGCCGCAGCCGGTCATTCAACCGATCGGCGTGAGCTTGGCGAAACCAGTCTAAATGGCGTACCTCCACGGCGATCGGGGCGGTTTGTCGGGGCCACTCGGTCAAAAACTGCATTAAGTCACTGAACCGCTCCGGACTGTAGCTGGGCGGCAGTTGCAAAAACATGGGCCCCAGGCGCGGCCCTAACCGCTGCAGGGTGGTCAAAAAGTCCAGCGTCTGGGGCAGGTGGGGCATCAGCTCTCCACTATGGGAATAGAGTCGCGGCACTTTGGGGCAAAAGCGAAAGGTCTCTGGCGTTTGCGCGGCCCAGCGATCGACCGTCGCTGCATCAGGAATGGAATAAAACGTTGTGTTCCCCTCAACGGTCGTGAGGCGATCGCCATAAAGTCGCAAAAAGTCCGCAGGTCGGGCTCCCGCCGGATAAAAGTCGCCCACCCAGTCTTTAAACGCCCACACCGCACAGCCGAGATACAGCATCATGTCCCCCTTCACCGTAGGAAAAGTGTAACAATCGGTAAGCGCTAGCCTATTCGCGATCGCCCATGAGCTTTATTCACCTTCCTAAGTCTTGGCAGCTTGCCGAAAGTCAGATCACGCCAGAATTTGCCTATTGGAACCGCCGCAAATTTATGAAGGCGATCGTTGGCATGGGCATCGGCGCTTCCGCCGTATCTGTCGTCGGCTGTCAGCGGGCTAACAAGATGGCTCCGGAACTGCAAGAAACTCTGGGTCAGCCCCTCAACAACGTGACGCGTAACCCCGATTTTCGAGATGCGGGGCGCGCCATCACTGAGCAGCAATACGCCAGCACTTACAACAATTTCTACGAATTTGGCGGCACCAAAAATATCTGGGCCGATGCGCAAAACCTGCCCACCGACCCGTGGACGCTAGAAGTCGGCGGGCTCGTCAAGAATCCGAAAAAATATGACCTCGACGACCTCACCAACCGCTTTCCTCTCGAAGAACGGGTCTATCGATTTCGCTGTGTAGAAGCTTGGGCCATGGTCGTCCCCTGGCTGGGCTTTCCGATGCAGGCCCTGATGGCTGACGTTGAACCCACCAGCGACGCTAAATACGTCAGCTTTACCTCGTTTTATGATCCCGAAATCACCCCTGGCCCCGCCTGGGGCTTTGCCCAGAACCTGCCCTGGCCCTATGTCGAAGCGCTGACGATCGCGGAAATGGCCAACGAACTCGCCTTCTTCGCAGTCGGCATCTACGGTCGCACCCTGCCCAAGCAGCATGGCGCGCCAATTCGCATGGTGACGCCGTGGAAGTATGGCTTTAAGAGCGGCAAATCGATCGTCAAAATTGAATTCTTGAAAGAGCGGCCCGCTACCTACTGGAACACCCTTTCTCCGAACGAATATGGCTTTGAGGCCAACGTGAATCCTGAGGTGCCCCATCCTCGCTGGTCTCAAATGACGGAAAAAATTGTCGGCACCAACACCTATCCCTTTGATTGGGAAAAGCAGCCTACGGTCATCTACAACGGTTACGGCGACTACGTGGCGGATCTTTACGCCTAAGCAGCTGGTGTGAAGATAGAGTCCCGTTAGAAGATGTGGATGAGTAGAGGGTCGGGGATGGAGGGGCGGTTATCTGGT
>CALCPB010000125.1 GCA_937897665.1 uncultured Halomicronema sp.
CGCGTGAGGATGGGCTTGTTGACATTGTCTCTTCCTCTGACGCTCCGTTCGACCCAGTGCCGTGTAACCAGTACGTGGCTGAAACCAAGGGCTTTGCCTGTGACTGGTCTGACCCGGCCAAGGGTGAGAAGTACGAAACGGAAGGCGCTTAAGCCAACGGTTTGACTAAGATGCAACCTGATTCAGAGGAGGGCATGACTTCGCCAATCATCGGCAGGGGTGCCCTCCTTTTCTATGGGCCACGGTTGCTCTAGCGGGTCGTTGCTGGCGATCGAGCCCTCTAAGTTCCCCCATTTGAGGGAACTTGAACTCCGGTCTCCCCGCCGGACTGGGGAACAAAAGAAAGCCGTGCAATACTGCAGGCAAGTTCTAGAGATGTATGTGAACGGCAGTTTTCTCTGGGTGAGGTCAAGGTTGAACCGGAAATTCTCTGGGATAGCTGCATAGCGTTTGAGCAAACGTCCGTCACAAATGCTACAGCAGTCGGTCAAAGCTTCAGGCATACCCGTAGGGTAAGTCGACAGTGCCTGATGACAGTCTGGCTCATCGGCTCAAGCAGTGGTGTGGCGTCATCTCAATCCTTAAAAGCAGGGATCACGGTGGTCAGGATGCGCAGACGATTAGCGATCGCCACGAGCGATAACTCATAACAAGGTGATGGTGTGATTGAGGGACTGATTAACGGTTTGTTTAACGGCATCAGCATTGGCGCAGTGCTGTTGATTGTCGCCCTGGGGCTCGCGATCGTCTTTGGCCTCATGGGCGTGATTAATTTGGCCCACGGCGAACTGATGATGCTCGGCGCTTACACGACCTTCGTGGTGCAAAACGGAGCCAAGGCCCTGGGAGAAGGCGCGCTAGAGTTTTATATTTTGGCGGCGCTGCCGCTCTCGTTTTTGGTAGCGGCGCTGGTGGGGCTGGCGCTTGAGCGGGGGGTGATTCGTCATTTGTATGGCCGCCCCCTCGAAACGCTGCTGGCCACCTGGGGCGTCAGCCTGATTTTGCGACAGTTTGTGCGCAGCGTGAATTGGGCCATGATTGCGGGGCTAGTGCTCTTTTGCCTGCTGTATTTTGGCGGTCGCTGGATTTTGCAACGGCAAACCCAGTGGGAGCAGACGCGGCGGGTGGCGGCCCCCGTTATTTTGGCCCTATCGAGCGCGAGTGCCCTGGCCGCAGGCATTTTAATGAACCAAAACGGCGGTAACGCACTGAGCCAGCCCTGGTTTGGTGCCCGTAACGTGGATGTTACCGCCCCGGCCTGGCTGCGCGGTGGACTTTCCCTGGGTACAACGCTGCAGTTTCCCTACGCCCGACTGTTTATTATTGTGTTGACAATTCTGTGTTTGATTGGCGTCTACTGGTTTCTCAACGGCACCGCCTGGGGATTGCGCATGCGCTCCGTCACCCAAAACCGCAAGATGAGCGCCTGTTTAGGCATTCCCACCGACCGGGTAGATGCCCTCACCTTTGCCCTGGGTTCTGGCTTGGCGGGCATTGCCGGTTGTGCGGTGACGCTGTTGGGCTCGGTGGGGCCAAACCTGGGCGGCAACTACATTGTGGATGCCTTCATGGTGGTGGTGGTCGGCGGGGTCGGCAAGCTGGTTGGCAGCATCGTCGCCGCGCTGGTGATCGGCATCATCACCTACCTGCTGGGGTCGGGCACATTAGCGCTAATCTTGCCACCGGCAGAAGCGTTGCAGCCCCTAGTTGATTTCTTTACCTTTTTTGCGACCACGAGCATGGCCAAGGTGATGGTCTTTGCCTTGATTATTGCCTTTCTGCAGTGGAAGCCCGCCGGCATGTTTCCACAGAAAGGCCGTTCGGTGGAGGTTTAATCGACAACTATGGCGACCGAAACATCAATGCGGCCCCGGCAGGAAGTTAAGGCCCAACAATCGCAGCAGCGCAAGCTCGAAGTCGTTGGCAGCATTGCCTTTGTGGTGCTGATGGCAGTGGTGTTGCCCTTGCTGCTGAGTGGCTTTCGTTTAGGGTTGCTGGGGCGATTTTTGTCCCTCGCGATCGTCGCGCTGGGCATCGACTTGATCTGGGGCTTCACTGGCCTGCTCAGCCTCGGGCACGGCATTTTCTTTGCCCTCGGCGGCTATGCCTTTGCCATGTTTTTGCAGCTCAACAGTTTGGGCGAAGGCCAAATCCCAGAGTTTTTTGGCCTCTACGGTGTTGATACTCTGCCCTGGTTTTGGGAGCCCTTTGCGTCTTTGCCCTTTACGCTGTTGGCCATCTTTATCCTGCCCGCAATCGTGGCGGGGCTGCTAGGCTATCTGGTTTTTCGCAACCGGATTCGCGGCGTCTACTTTTCCATCCTGACGCAAGCGGCGCTGGTGGTCTTTTTTAACCTATTCAACGGTCAGCAGAAGTGGATTAACGGCACCAACGGCCTCAAAACCGATACCAGTGTCTTCTTCGGACAACAGGTGGGCAGCGAGTCGATGCAGATGACGTTTTATCTGATTACGGTCGCTGTGCTGGTGGTGATGTATCTGCTGTGTCGCTGGCTCACCAGTGGTCGCTTTGGACGGCTATTGGTCGCCATTCGCGATGATGAAAACCGGGTGCGGTTCTCTGGCTATGACCCTACCGGCTTTAAGGTACTGGTGTTTGCCGTGTCGGGGGCGATCGCCGGTATTGCCGGAGCGCTCTACACCGTACAGTCAGGCATCGTCTCACCCCAGTTTATGGATATTGCCTTCTCGATTGAGATGGTGATTTGGGTCGCGGTCGGCGGTCGGGCGACTCTGGTCGGCGCGATTCTGGGAGCGCGACTGGTGAACTGGGCCAGGGCGCTGCTGAGCGAGAGCTTTCCTGAAGTGTGGCTGTTCTTTCAGGGGGCGCTGTTCCTTTTAGTGGTCACGGCCCTGCCCGATGGCCTGGTCGGCTGGTTCCGCCAGCAGGCCCCCCAACAGCTGCGATCGCTGATCAGCAAACCCGAACCCCTGCTCACCTATCCTCAAATCGAGCTGGATCCCGATATTCAAAAAGAACGCCAGGAAATTGGCGATCGCGGGGCTTAGCGATCGATCTCCATCACCGCGCCTGTACGGGCGAGGCATTGCGGTACAAATTGCGGGTAGATTCCTGAAAGATTTGACCGCATTGCCTCGCCCCTCCCTGTTTCCCCTTGCCCAATCGCCCCTGCCAATTCTCCTCCTAACCCCACTCACTCATGACTGCACTGCTCGAAATTGAAAACGTCACCGTCAGCTTTGACGGTTTCAAAGCGCTCAACGATCTCAACTTCGCCATGAACGAAGGCGAACTGCGCGTCATCATTGGCCCTAATGGCGCGGGGAAAACCACCTTTTTGGATGTCATTACGGGCAAAGTGCAGCCCACCACCGGCCAAGCCCGCTTCAAAGGCAAAGACCTCAAAAAGCAGGCCGAGCATACCATTGCCCGGCTAGGCATTGGCCGCAAGTTTCAAACGCCGCGCGTTTACCTCAACCTCACCCCCCGCGAGAATCTGGAACTCTCCTGCAACCGCGATAAAAACGTGTTTGCCACCCTGTTCAAAAAAACGCCCACTGCCGAAAAACGCACCGTGGGCGGCCTGCTCGAAACCATCGGCTTAGATCACAAAGCTGACGTACCCGCCGCGCTGCTTTCCCACGGCGAAAAGCAATGGTTAGAAATTGGGATGTTGGTGGCGCAGTCACCTGACCTCTTGCTGGTTGATGAACCGGTGGCTGGGCTTACCGATGAAGAAACCGAGCAAACCGGCAACTTACTGGTTTCTCTAGCGCAGAGCCATTCCATCATTGTGATTGAGCACGATATGGAATTTGTGCGCCAAATTGCCCGCCAGGTCACTGTTTTGCACGAAGGGTCGGTGCTCTGCGAAGGCACCATGGACGAAGTGCAAAATGATCCTCGCGTGATTGAGGTCTACCTGGGCCAAGAAACCAGTATCACCCCAGAGCAAATGCTGCTGCTGCGCATTGCCGCAACCATGGCCTGGGCCGATAATAATTTTGATCCGGTGCAACAATCCCTAATTTTGGAACGACTGAGCCAGCAATTTTCCGCCGATGCCGAGGAACAAGCTCAGCTCAAAGCAGACCTGAATAATCTGCTGGGTAAGAACATTCCCCTAGAAGAATTGGTACCGCAGCTGACCACTGATGCCCAACGAGAACAAGCGCTGATGCTGAGTTATGAGGTGATTAGCTCAAACCAGATCAATCCCCTCGAAGCCAATCTGTATCAACAGTTAGTGAACCTGCTGCGGGTACCGCCCGAAACTGTGAGTCGTCTTGAAGCCGCTGCCCTAGAGAACTTGAAATCATGACCAGTACGCAACCCGCTCCGCTCGAGGCTACTTCACTCACGGCACCCATGCTGAAGGTCTCTGGACTCAACTTTTTCTACGGAGAAAGCCACATTCTGCGCAATGTCGATATGACCGTGCCCAAAGGGCAAATGGTCTGCCTGATCGGGCGCAACGGTGTCGGCAAAACGACGCTGCTGAATAACGTCATGGGACTGCTCTCACCCCGTACCGGCGATATTCACTACGAGGGGCAGTCGGTGCTCAAGGTGTCCCCCGACCAGCGCGCCCGCCGGGGCATCGGCTATGTGCCTCAGGGCCGCGAGATCATTCCGCGCCTGACCGTGAAGGAAAATCTGATTATTGGGCAAGAAGCGCTCGGCGATCGCGGTCAAAAATCTGCCGACATTCCCGCTGAAATCTTTGAGCTGTTTCCCGTTCTAGAAACTATGCTGAGCCGCATGGGCGGTGATTTGAGTGGCGGTCAACAACAGCAGTTAGCGATCGCCCGCGCCCTAATGGGTCGACCTAAACTCCTGGTGCTCGACGAACCCACCGAAGGCATTCAACCCTCCATCATTTTGGATATTGAAGCCGCTGTGCGCCGCATTATCGCTACCACCGGCATTTCCGTTCTATTGGTAGAGCAACACCTGCACTTTGTCCGCCAGGCCGATTTTTACTACGCTATGCAAAAAGGTGGCATCGTTGCCTCTGGCCCCACCACCGAGCTCAGCAACGCCGTTATTCAAGAGTTCCTGGCGGTGTAGTGCTGACGAGCAGAAGATGGCATCGTCCACAGACCGTTTTTGTCTATCTAAGGGCAAGCGATTATCTTGAAAGTCAAGGACGCTGATCAAAAATATTGGCTATCGCTGATCTCGCAAGTGGTTCTCAGGCTGGCCTATAGCGGGCCGTGACGAGTTCGTCTTGCCAAGGAGTGCGGGACTTCAGCATGGCATTCAAACAGGTCAGCAGTTTTCGTGCACAGGCAATCAAGGCCACTTTTTTTTCCTTGCCCTGTTCGAGGAAATGTTGATACACCGCCTTCAGGGGTGGGTTATGACGCACCGCCACGAGGGTTGCCATGTAGAGCGCGGAGCGCACCGTCGTGCGACCGCCCCAGGTCGTACGTTTGCCTCGGTAACGCCCACTATCGCGGTTGAACGGGGCTAAGCCGACCAAAGCGGCAATTTGCTTGCTGTTCAGCTGTCCTAACTCCGGCAGGTCAGCTAACAGGGTCGTGGAAACGACGGGGCCGATGCCTTTCACCGAGGTCAGGAGGGCCTTGTCTTTCCGCCATTGGGACGGCTGTTGACTGAGGTGCTCAATCTTCTCGTCCAGTTGCGCAATGCGGTCTTTGAGCCACTCGATATGA
>CALCPB010000126.1 GCA_937897665.1 uncultured Halomicronema sp.
GCACTATTGGCTGATAATCCAGATAAAACTCTCTATGGTCATACTCTCGCCGCAGTTCGTTCTCCAGTTGCAGGCGTTGCTTCACCTCAGTATGCATGGCCCCGTCAAACATCTGATAGCTATTGCGCCCTTTATCTTTGGCCTGATACATGGCGGTGTCAGCATCACGCAAAAACTGAGCGGCGTCGTTGTAAGTGGGGGCATCAATCACAATGCCAATGCAAGAGCTAATAAAAATTGCTTGAGATTCCAGAACAATTGATTGCTTGAGAACGGTCTGAATATTTTCAACAACGGCCAGGATATCTTCGATCTGCTCAATATCTTCGAGCAAAATGGCAAACTCATCGCCACTGGTGCGAGCTAAAGTATCGCCAACCCGCAAACATTGACCAAGGCGAGCCGCTACCACTTGGAGCAAAAAGTCACCAGCATCATGGCCCAGACTGTCATTCACAATGCGAAAATCATCTAGATCGAGAAACAAGACAGCAAAACTGCCGAGTAAGAAGTCGTTCTCTGCATCCTGATTGCGACGGGCAATTTGTCGGGCATGGTTAAGGCGATCTAAAAAGAGGGCGCGATTGGGTAACCCGGTCAAGGCATCGTGAAAGGCATCGTGGCGTAGTTGCTCTTCGATGCGACGACGCTGCTCGATTTCGCCTTGCGCTTGGGCATACAGGTTGGATTGATAAATGGCGATCGCACATTGCTCAGCCACCGTTTGAATCAGCGAAACTTCAATCGCCTGCCAGTGACGATAGCCGGTGTTTTGGTGGAGGACTAAAGCTCCGAAAAATTCTTTCTGATAATTCAGCGGCGTTAGCAAAACCGATTGCAGCTGGTACTTCCTCAAAATCTCAGCGACTGCTGCTGGCATATCAGCATCTGACTGGTGCAGCACAACCGCCTGTCCCGTCTTGAGTGTCGCTTCGTAATGCAGGCAGATCTGACAAAATTTGAAGCGGAAACTCTCCGCCTCAGCATCTATTGAACTCGCATACTGAACCTGCATGGCTTGATGGGCCGTGGGCTGCACAAATAAACAGCGGCTCACTTCCAGGGCGGCCTGTAACTGGTCTACAGTGGTCTGCAAAACCTCTTCTAGAATCAGCGTTTCGCGAATTGCCTGAACGATCCGATTAATGATTGACTCCCGCCAAGCCTGCTGCTCGACTTGGGCGATCGCGGCTTGCTGTTGACGTTTGAGTTCGGCTTCATCTAGAGCCCGGCGCAAAACCGTCGGCAGACGATACAGCCGATCTTTTAAGACATAGTCAGTCATGCCTGTTTTGATGCAGTCGACCGCCGCTTCTTCTCCCAAGCTGCCAGTCACCAAAATAAAGGGAGTTAGAGGCTGATACTCGCTCACTAAGCGAAAAACATCTGGCGCCTGGAGCCCTGGTAAGCGATAGTCGGCTAGCACCGCATCAAACGATTCGTCGCTCAGGAGCTGCCGACACGGTTCTAAAGCATCGACGACTTGAATTTCGTAGTCAACGTCACCCGCATCTAACGACAGCGCAATTAACTCGACATCTTCGGCAACATCTTCAACCACCAGCAACCGCAACCGAGATGAAGCCAGGGTAGTCACTCCTTCATCAGAAATATCGGTAACAACTCTCGGAGCCGAGAAGAAACAATTCGCCATAAATGCAGAGATTCCTAGCCTGCCTTCATAATTCCCGTGGGGGGGTTGAAATAAGAGGAGGGTGATTAATCGTCATCCAGTAGCCTCCAATACACTTAGCGAACTCTTGAAAGCGCTGGAAATCCAGAGGCTTTACAGCATAGCTATTAACGCCCAAATTGTAACAAGCTTCCAGATCGCTATCCTCGGAGGAGGAAGACATGATGATCACTGGCAGATGTTGAGTCCTCCCATTTTGGCGAATGGCTCGCAGAACTTCAATCCCCGTACGTTTGGGTAGCTTGAGATCCATCAGGACAAAGCGGGGCAGCGCGGCGACGGGTGCCTGTTCGGCTGAACCGACGAGATATTGGATGGCTTGGGCCCCATCGGTTAAGACATCTAAGGTGCGAATGACGGTGAGATCCGCGATCGCCAGTTGCACTAGCTCAATATCGTTAGGATCGTCATCAACAAGCAACATTTTGCGAGAATCAATAGTCATTGTTAAATCTACAGGACGATTTGGTCAGGAAGCGTCCTCGGAGTAGACCGCTTGCAGCTAGCTGCAGCAGTCACGCTCTAGGCTGATGCTCAACCCCACACCTCGTCAAAGTGCGAGGCGCAAGATTTGTACTTTTTTATACATGAAAAATACAGGAATTCCGCAATTTCAGATATTTTCTATCACAGAGCGCGACAGCAACGCGAGGGCAATCAGCCTCAGATAAGTTACTCAGAGGGAACACAAGATCAATGTCCCCATATCCTCTGGCAACTGTCCATCAATCTGACACTTACGCAAAAAGCTTCATACACAGACGGGGTCTTCTTTATAAAAGTAATTTTGGATACATTGATTCTCAGTATCGGTTGTTATGCCCAACGTCAATTTAATCGAGCCGCTCGGGATGGCTGAGAGGGAGATCTGGTCAATCTGGCAATTCGGACTTCTGACCTCTGCAAGTTGTAGGGGAGTTCAGACCTCAGGAGAAACCGATTTGTCGTTTAATTTCAGAGCTGTGGCATCAGACGGCAAGCCGTCCAGACTGCACGGTCAACACCTGGGACGTCTTTTGCCATTCAGCGTCAAACAGCCCTAAATGGGTAGTTGTAATCAGGGTTTGAAAGCGATCGCCAATGGCTTCTAGCAGCTGGTTTTGGCGATTCAAATCAAGCTCGGCCAACACGTCATCCAACAATAGCAGTGGCGGCTCACCGACGACCGACTCGATCAGTTCTAGCACCGCCAGCTTCAGCGCTAAAACCAGGGAACGCTGTTGGCCCTGAGAGCCATACTGGCGGGCGGGCGTCGAGTTGATGGTGAAGTCAATATCATCGCGATGGGGGCCGACCAGGGAGGTGAGCTGATGCCGTTCGGCGATCGCCCGCTGCTGAATTTTGTCTAAAAAAGCCGCTTGAATCAAACTCGGCTCGTCTTCCCCTAAGGGCACATTGGGCGCATAGCTTAGGATGAGCTGCTCGGTAGCCCCACTAATGGCGCTATGCCACCTTTGGGCGATGGGGACGAGACGAGCCAGGCCGCGCGCTCGTCGCCGAATCACCCGCGTGCCCAGGGCGGCCAGTTGAGCATCCCAGAGGGCTAATTGAGCCGGATCGGGCGTCCCCGTCTCGCGCTTGAGCAAGGCGTTGCGCTGCTTTAATGCCTGCTGATACTGGCTCAGAATGTAGGCGTAAATCGGTTCTAGCTGCATCAATAGCGTATCGAGCCAAGTGCGCCGTTCACCTGGTCCCCCGCGCACCAGCTCTAAATCAAGGCTCGAAAATTGCACTGCATTGAGTGCCCCTAAGAAATCCATCTGTCGCCGCAGCTTTTCGCCACTACGAATGGCTGTTCGCCGCCCCTTGTCGCGTAGCACCAGCGCTAAATCGGCGTATCCCACCTCCCGGCTAACTGCCGCCACAATTTGTGCACTGCTTTGTCCGGCTTGAATCAGGTCGCGATCGCGACGGGTGCGGTGGGATTTCAGCGTGGCCAGCAGTTCCACAGATTCCAGCAGGTTTGATTTGCCCTGCGCATTGGCGCCCAGCAAAATCGTTTTGGGCGCTGTGAACTCAACCCGCTGCGTTTCGTAGTTGCGAAAATGCCGCAGTTCTAGCGTTTTGAGGAACATGAACGCCGCCAGTTACCCTCCATCCTTTCGATACAGGGTAAGGCACTGAGTTCGGTTTCTCACCTGTAGTCGCTTGACGAACGGTCGGCTAATGCTAAAAAAGTAGCTTTTTCGATCAGCAGCTGGGCAGCAGCGGTGGCACTATGTCCCGTCACGTCAATTTGAGGAATGACCTGCTCGCGTCGGTCAAGATCATAGCGATAGGCGCGATCGTAGTAATCGAGCATAATTTTGCAGACTTCGCGGGGAGCCTCCTGACGAATCAGGGCGATCGCCTGCTGGGTACGCTGTCCGCCCAGCCGTTTACGAATGCGTTCGGTGGCGGCAATCAGTTCGGCGCGATCAGTTTGGCCATACACCGCCACTAAAATATCTAGCCGCTCAGCTTCTGGACGCACGATCTCCAGCGTGGGGGCGGCTTCCATCTGCTGAAACAGTTCTGGGGGCACGCAGCAGGTGCCAACACGACGGCTTTCCGCTTCGACCCACAGGGGGCGGTTGGGGTCGAGGGCCGCGAGGTGATCGCCGAGCAAATTCTCAAACTGCTCAGTGCTGGGCTGCGGGGGCAGGTCAAGGTTGCCAAAGCTGCTGCCCCGATGATTGGCACATCCCTCTAAATCCAAGACCTGCTCTCCTAAAGCGGCAAGGGCATGCAAGATCTGGGTTTTGCCAGTGCCAGTCATACCGCCCAGAACGATGATTTGGCGTGGCGTGGTGAAGGTCTGCCGCACCCACCGCCGAAAGGCCTTGTAGCCCCCAACCAAGGTCGTGACCTGAAAGCCCGCCATCTGTAGGCCCCAAGCAACGCCGCCGCTACGCATGCCACCCCGCCAACAGTGCACCCGCACCGTTTTGTCAGGGGCGATCGCCCGCGCCTGTCGCACCATTGCGCCTAATTTTGGCCCCAGCAGCTCAAACCCTAGCTCGACCGCCGCATCTCGCCCCTGACGTTTGTAGCAGGTGCCGACCTGAGCCCGTTCCGCATCGTCAAATAAGGGATAGCTAATCGCCTCTGGCATCCGTCCCTGGTTATATTCACCAGGACTGCGGACATCTAACAGCGGTCCTGGCGCTGCTAAAAAGTCATTGATTTCGAGCCGTTTTACCATGACTCGATTGTAATGGGCGACTCTGCCGGACGGGCAATTTCGACCCGACCGATACAGGTGGCGGTACTGTAGCCTAACTGCCGCAAGTGGGCCACACAGTCGACGGCGTGATCGCTGGGCACCGTGGCTAGTAGGCCGCCCGCCGTTTGGGGATCAAACAAGATGGGATAGTCGGGCCGCCCGGCATAGGTGGCCGCATTCTGTAGCGATCGCGCCGCCTGCAAATTCTGCGGCTGTAGAGAACTGACAATGCCCTGCCGCAGAGTTTCCCGTGCCCCCGAGAGGATCGGCAAGTCCTGTAAAGTCAAGGCCACGGTAACTTGAGAGGCCGTCACCATTTCTAACAGATGACCCAGCAGCCCAAAACCGGTGACGTCGGTACAAGCGGTCACGTCGTGCTGCTGCAAACAGCGGAGGGCCGTCGCACTGGGCTGAATCATGTGAGCGATCGCGGCTTCAATCCAGCGGCCTTTGGCTTGGTAGCGCATGTCAGCGGCGAACAAGGTGCCCGTGCCCAACGGCTGCGACAAAATCAAGACATCACCAACCTGCATCCCCTGCTTGCGCAGCACAGAATCGGGCGTGACCCCGCCGTTGCAGGCAAGGCCCAAGGCCAGTTGATCCCCACTGGTTGTGTGACCGCCCACAAGGGGAACTTGGGCGGAAAGCAGGGCTTTTTGTAGTCCCGAGAGCAGCTGAAACAGCGTTTCAGACTGTTTGTCCGCGATGGCGTGAGGCAGGGTGGCGATCGCCAACACCGACTGCGGCGTCGCCCCCATGGCGTAGAGGTCGTTGAGGCCATGCTTTACCACAATCTGCGCAAACACAAAGGGATCGTTCACCAGGGCCGGAAAGAAATCAACGCTATGCACCATCAGCTGACCCGGCGGTACTTGTATGACAGCGGCATCGTCTGGCGCGGTGAGACCGATCAGCACCTCTTCGCCAGGAGGATTGTGCCGCACTGACTCCGATAGCTGTAGTCGTTGCAGCGCCTGATTCAACACGTCACTGCCGACCTTAGCGCCACAGCCCGCTCAGGGCATTAGCGCAGGATTTGGCAGGGCCGCTGCCGTTGCGGCAACCGCCGAGGGTGCCGACGGCATGGCCGGAAAATCAGTAAACAGCCCCATAAACTGGCGATCAATACGGTCTTTCCACCGGCGCATTAGCCGCGATTCAAGGGTGAATGGCCCCCGCGAGGCGATCGCGCAACCGTCGCCCAAGTCAATAATGTTGAGATATTGCTTTTGGGGGCGAAAGGGCCGGAGGGGCTGCCCCGTCAGGTATGCCTGCAGATTATGAAACAAGGGTGGACCCTGGCGCACCGCAAACACCCCAGCCTTAGGTCGAGGATGATGTTTCATCGTGGCCACATCCCCCACGGCAAAAATCGCCGGATGGGAACAGCTCTGGAGCGTATCTTCCACCAAGACAAAACCCGATGCATCAGTGGTCAGGCCTGCTGCTTGCACCCAACCTGGGGCGGCCGCGTTCGTGACCCAAAAGACGCAATCGCAGTCACTAGCCAATCCCGATTCACAGCGCACTCGTCGCCGTCCCTCCGGTAGCGCTTCAATAGCGCACACCGACTCTGACAAATGCAGCTGCACCCCGCGCTCGACAAAATGCTGACGCAATCGCCTACGAGTGCTGCGATTGCGACCGTTGGCCACCTCAGCGCCCCGATGAGACAGATGCATCGAGCGGTCTTGGCGCGATCGCCCCGACGCCTCTAACACCTGCCACAAGCGCCGCTGCATATTGAGCGTCAGTTCGACCCCACCGACCCCGCCCCCCACTACCGCGACAGCGATGGGTGCAGCTGATTGACGCACCTGCGATAGCAACGCCTCCCAAGCTGACAGCAAATCGGGCACGGGCTTGGCCGGGATCGCATAGGCTGCGGCCCCCGGCACGTCTAGCGTCGCCGGGGTGCTCCCCGTATCAATCGACAGCACATCAAAGGCGATGGGGGGATGGTGGGCGCAAATCACTTGCTGGTTGACCGTATCGATACCAACCGCGCGATCCATCAATAGTTGACACTGGGCGAATTGGCTCAAAGGCCGCAGGTCAATGTGCGACTCATCAAAGTCGTAGAGTCCCGAAATGTGGCAGGGCAGCATTCCGGAGTAGGGGGTGTCGGTCAGATTGGTGATGAGCGTCAGCCGCACACCCGGCAGCGGCTGCATGCCAAATTTTCGCAGGGCGATCGCATGGGTATGCCCACCGCCTAAAAACACCAAATCCTTCACAATCGGTTGCGCCACCGGCATCCTTCACGTCTAGTCAGAGAACCCTCTCAGGATATCGACTTTAGCTGAGTACTCCGTGAGTGTCGCCGCAGCCGTAGCGGGAGAAATCGAGCCAGTACGGGTCACGCTCAACCGTCAAAACTTGATAGATCGAGAAAACACTCGCCCAGCAGCGTATCGGCGATCGCGATCGCACTTCATAGAAAGCAGCCACAAGCTTCTTAAGTCAAGGCTTCAGAGGCCTCAACACAAGAGCCTCACCCGAGAGATTATCCCCAGAGATGCCAGGCTCCTGCCTGCTCCTGTAGCCTCCAGAATCCCGTGAGACATCGATAACAGCCAGTGGAACCACCACATCAGATTAATTTGGGATTAACTCAAAATTAACAAAACCCTCTAATATGGTTAACATGTCTTTTTGAGGGTGAATCAGCATTCTAGCCTAGCCATTGTTTAGGTAGCCAGAATAAATGCTCAGAACGGGTCTGCGGTTCCTGTGGAATTGTGGATTATCCACAAGATTTGATGAGTAGAAACGTTAAGGGAGCTGACTAATTGCCGTCTCGAACTCCCTCTTTTATCCACCCTTGAATGGATTTACTTCCTTTTTATAAGTCAACTTTTCATCTGACGTCGTCAAAACTAAATGAGCGTAAAATCACTATTTTCTTGGGTGCTTTTTGGGAATGCGCTAGCCGTTATTTTGGCTCTGGTCATCTATCATCACGGTGGCAGAGATCATTTTGGCGAAAGAGGGTTCATCACCTTTTTATCCACCTTTCAGCTACTCGCGATCGCCTGGTTATCGGATAAGACAGCCCAGATTCGCCGGGCAAGCCCAAGAACAGCGAACAATCAGAGTGCTTTGCTGTGGCGCATTATCGCTTGGGGATTCATCTTCTTGGCGGCTGATGAGTTTCTCGCGCTGCATGAAGTGACTGATCACTTTATCCACGACATTTTCAATATTCAGGAAACCAGTTTGACAGATAGTATCGATGATTTTATCGTGCTGCTTTCCGGCATTTTCGGTGCTT
>CALCPB010000127.1 GCA_937897665.1 uncultured Halomicronema sp.
GGCTGAACCGCTTTCAGCATCAGGACTCAGCCGCTAAATGATGACAGCCTCTAGGGATAGGGATACTCATAAGCCTGCTGCATATCGCTGGCTTGGTAAACCAGCACAGTATCGGTAACAGTTCCACCTCGGGTGAGAGGCACCTCAGCCATCGGTTCTAGGGTTTGAAAATAAGGCTGAAACTCCGCGACTAAGGCCTCGCGATCGCCATGCAAACTCTGCAACGTCACATACAGGGCCGTCTGTCCTAACCAGGTGACTGGCTCATCCCAAAAGGCAAAGCCGCGCGGGTCTTGACTAAAGCAGGTAATCGGCTGTGGCGTCAGCGGATGCAGCGCCATATCAACATAGCCCGAGAGATAAAACTCATCGGTAAAAATAAAGTCAGAGGTTGCCAGAGCTTGCTGCAGCTCTGGGGTTTGGGCAAAACGCGATCGCAGCTGCCCCACGTCTAGTAGCGCCGTTGAACCATCCTGTGACACCGGCACCCAGCCCCCCAAGAGACTAAAATTTCCCGGCTTTTGCAAAAGGCCGACCGAGAGATGCAGCAGCGCGACCAGCACCAACGTGCCTAAAAATAGACCCGTGCCCCAGAGCCAGCGACGCACAACAACTGCTCGCCAGCGGGTGGCACTGTGGGCCAGCAGCAGCGATAGTCCCCAAAAGCCCGGTGCCGGCCAAGCCGGAAAAATCGCCTGCTTGCCCCCCAGCAGCGTAAACCCTACCGCGATGGGTAAAGATAGACAGAGAATCAGCGCCAGGCGATCGCGAGCCACCCATTCTCCCCCTGTGAGCGGCGGCTGTAGCCAGGTTTGAATATGCAGCAGCAGCGATCGTCCGGTGCTCCACCACAGCGGCACCCCAATCGCGGGAAATAGGTAAACCATCCCCAGCAGCCAGGTGCCGAGCGCGTCTAGAACTCGGTAGGGGTTGGGCGTGCCGTCACCCTCAAACCGCATAAACAGATGAAACCGGAACGAAAACCACTCATTTTGGCCATTCCAGACCCACAGTGGCATTAGCGTCAGAAGGAAAAGGAGGGCCGCGATTGCCAGCCACGGCGAGGTTAATGCTCTGCGGCTGCGTCGACTGGTCAGACAGAATCCCACCAGCCCCGCGCCCAATACAAACCCGTGATATTTGCTCAGGCAGGCCAGTCCCACGGTAAGACCGATCAGCGCAATGCGGTAACTCGGCTGGTAGTTAGCAGTGCTCAGGCTCGAGGTGGAAGAAAAGCGATGGGGAATAAACTCCCACGCCGCCAGCAGCAACGTCAGCGTCCAGAAAAAGATCAGACCGTTATCCGGTGAGGTCAGCACGCCAAAGGCGATCCACAAAATCGGCGAGAGGGAGCCAATTGCCAGTGCCAGCATCCCCGTTTTTTCGTCAAACAGGTGCCGCGCCGTGAGATACAGCAGGCCCAGACTCAAGGTGTACAGCCCCAGCGCCCCCACGCGCAGCGTCAGGGGCATGATCAGGCCCGTCGTCCACCAGCCCAGGCCCGTCGTCAGCCCCACCATCAGCGGGTGATCAAAATAGCTCCAGGCAAGATGACGGCTGTAGAGGTAGTAGTAAACCTCATCAAAACCGACGGGCAACAGCAGAGCGACGAGGGTTCTGAAGAACAAACCGCCCCCCAACCACCCGCCAAAGGATGGAGAAATCTGAGGCACAAAGAGTTTCATACGCGCACAGACAGAATCGTCAGAAGTGGCTACCGTAGGATCAAAGGGTAGATGGCGGGTATTTTTGGGCGATCACCGATAGAATTATCGTCTCAGTGCCCTTCATCATGCCATGCCGCGCCAGCCGGTTGGTCATGAGGGCGGTCTTCATTAGAGATAACAGCAACCCATGAAGGGCAGTGCAGAAATTATATGCGTGGGCAGCGAACTCCTGCTAGGTGACATCGTCAACACCAATGCTCAGTTTCTCGCTCAGGAATTAGCCCAGCTCGGCATTTCCCACTATTACCAAACTGTGGTGGGCGACAATCCATTACGGATTCAGCGAGCGGTGGCGATCGCCTGCGAGCGATCGCGCCTGCTGTTATTCACTGGCGGGCTTGGCCCGACCCCCGATGACCTCACCCATGAAACTCTGGCCGATTTCTTTGACGCCCCATTAGCAGAACGCCCGGCAGTTATCGCCGACATTCAGCAAAAATATGAGCGGCGCGGTCGCACGATGGCCGCCAGCAATCGCAAGCAGGCTTTGCTTCCGGAAGGGGCTGATATACTGCCTAACCCGGCTGGTAGTGCCCCCGGCATCATTTGGGAACCGCGTCCCGGTTTAGTGCTCATGACCTTTCCAGGGGTGCCCAAAGAAATGCACGTCATGTGGCAAACGACCGCCGTACCCTACCTGCAAAGTGAAGGCTGGGCCGCCGACCCGATCTATAGCCGCACGCTTAAGTTTTGGGGCATTGGCGAATCGGATCTGGCCGAGCAGGTGAATCATTTATTTGACCGAGATAATCCGACCGTCGCCCCCTACGCCAGTCAGGGCACCGTCAAGCTGCGCATCTCCGCCCGCGCCGCGTCTGAAGCGGCCGCGATCGCCCTGATTGAGCCCGTGGCCGACGAGATTCTTAAACTGGCCCCCGCCCCCTACTACGGCAGCGATGATGACACCCTCGCCTCCGTCGTCGGCGATCGCCTCCGCCAAACCGGCCAAACCCTAGCCGTGGCCGAATCTTGCACCGGCGGTGGGCTAGGCCACATGCTGACGGCAGTAGCGGGCAGCTCGACCTACTTTATGGGGGGCATCATCTCCTATGACAACGCCGTTAAAATTGGGCTCTTGGGCGTATCACCCTCCGTGCTAGACACGCAGGGGGCGGTCAGCGCTCCCGTCGCCGAGCAAATGGCCACCGGCGTCAGGGCGCGCTTAGGGACAGATTGGGGCGTCGGCATTACCGGCGTCGCTGGGCCAGGGGGCGGCACTCCCGAAAAGCCTGTAGGCCTCGTCTACGTTGGCATTGCGGGGCCTAAGGGGCAGGTGAGCAGCCAGGCCTACCGATTTGGCAATCTCCGGGGACGCGACTGGATTCGGCACCTCAGCTGCTGTTCCGCCCTAGATCTACTGCGGCGTTCACTCTAAACAAACAGATATCTCCAAGCTCAGCCACCATCGGGACGATGATGATGAAGTACAGTTCCCGACCCGGCGCTGAATGCGCCGCTTACTCAAAGGGTCAACAAGCCATCACCGGCTTGGTGGACCTCATACCATCGCGGCGAACGGTAGTCAGGATTCAAACTGCGATCGACGTATCCCACGAGGCGCGGTAGGGCTTCGTCACTGAGTTCCTTTTGCAAGAATGACCGCAGTTTTGCTTCCCAATCTTGGGGATAGTCGCGAATAATCGGGTGCTTAACCACAATGGGCTGAGTCTCTCCTTGAGTGATATCAACCACCACGTCCAGGCTGAGTACCGCCAGAGAACGTACAAAGATACCGGTGGCGGCGATCGCAAAATCACCGTCCACCTGCTTTTGTTTCATTACCGCCACAAAATGTCCGCCCTGGGGAATGTCATAAATCAGGCGGCTGCGGTCTTTCACCGGTTCGACCTCAATGTTATATCCCTGGGTGAGCCCGTCTGCGAGGGTGATGTCTTCGTAGTCTTGATTGGGATGGGGGAGGTAGATGGTGAACTTGTGAATATCTAGCCAAGGGTTATGAACTGGGTCGTCACTGTCTTGTTTCCACGCATTGTATTGACGACGCATCTCTTGCCCGACATGGCTTTCGGTATTGCAGAGATGAATCAGGGCCATATTCAAAACGCACTGATCAAATTTGCTGAGCAACCCAACGATCGGCATGGCCAAGATCCTCTGTGAGAACAATACCCGACTGCACTATTAGGGAAGATTGCGCATGATCGTTCTGTATGAATTACTTCAAAATTGGCTCTATTCAAGTTCTCTTAAGATCGTCTAGCTCAGTAAAATCGAATCCATAAACTCATAAATAAAAACACGCTTTTTGACTGTTCTTAAAAAGACGTCAAAATGGCGGCTTTTATCTCGATATTTTGTATTTATCAGAACAAAATATTAGCTGAAACAGTTCACCATAAACCCTCGAAGACAGCACTCCGCTGATGGTTCAATTTCAGCGACGATCGCTTCCCAACCTTTGCCCTAAGATGACGATAGATATTTCCGAGCGTTCTCGGGAAAGTGTGATGGATTGTGATGGCTGTCTCAATTGATCGGTAAAGAGCAGCACATCAGTTCTCAGTCGGGCAGTTGAACTCTCAACCGCCAAAAATAAACTTTGACCATACCTGATGCATTGACTGACAAATCTTTAGACAGGGATGTCATGCAGATTAAAACTGTTTTTCAGGAAGCGATCGCGGATTCTGAAGATCTGCTTACGATCGCGGTGATCACGAATGTCACTAGCCACTGTATTTTGGCGCGGCAACTGATGGATGTGTTGGGTAAGCCGCCCATCCACAGTGATCTCGAAATCCTCGGCAGCGATGGCACCTGGACGATTGCCTGGTCGCAGCCGCAGTTGACGCTGGATGCGGCGATCGCTGCCCTCAATCAAGCCCTTGCCCCGATGATGCCGGAGACTTCCACCCGATGACGCTTACCCAGCCCACCCTGAGTCCAGCTTTAGCCACCTGGCTAAACGATAACGGCTATGCCTCTGAAGCTCTCAACCAACCGGGCGAGAACGGGGATTCGGCCCTGATGAAGTTGACTCGGGCCGGTCATCTGGACTGGATGCAGGAGTTACTCACGGTTGGGGTCGATGTGAACTGCCGCAATCGCGATGGTAACAATGCCCTCTGGTTTGCCTGCTTCGGCAACTTTTACGACGCTATCGATCGCTTGGTCGCCGCAGGTATCAACATCGATAATCAAAACGACAATGGCGCGACGGCTCTGATGTATGCGGCCTCTGCCGGTAAAGTAGATGTTTTGCAACAGCTGTTAAACCACGGAGCCAATGCGTCCTTACGCAATTTAGACGGCTTTACCGCCCTTGACTTTGCTAGCACTCAAGCGGTCTGGAGAGTGTTGAAGCATGCTGCAAAGTAAGCTCAGGCGACTGACGATTCATGAGCAAACCGACCATTCTGATGAGTCGGTCAAGATTAATCCCAATTATGTGGATGCTTCGACTCAGCCCTCGGCCTACAAAACCTATCCCCAGTTTTATCGACGCTTGCCGTTAGCAGCGGGGAACCCTACCCATGACTTGATCAAGGCCACCAGCGCGATCACCCTGGAAAGGCAATATCGTCACTACACGTCGCAGCTGCGGGTTGTGCCTTCGGCGGGAAGCCTATGTGTGCCCTGGCTTCACTGTCGAGGGACTGCTCTTTTTAGTGAGCTGTGTTTACTTTCGCTCTAGCTGGAAGTATGAGGATCGCAGCCTCCGCTATGCCTTGTTGGATGGCGGGCACCATTTGGGCGCGATCGCTGCTGCCGCCTATGCCTTTGAACATCCGCTAGAGCTGGTGTTTGACTTTGACAAAGCCCAGCTCAATCAAGCGATGGGATTTGCCAATCAGGAATGGGCGCTGAGTGCTGCGATCTCCGGTTGCACAATTCCCCGTCCGCGCCGCGAATTTCGACTGCCGATGCCCTTTGTGTGTGGCACCGACTATTTCATCCCCAATCCGTTTATCGAGCAGGGCTATCAGGCTACTTTGGCCCCGGTCAGTTCCCGCCAACCGCTGCGCAGTCCGACCTGGCACTACGATCGCTCCAAGTTTTTAGACGCCATTTATCAGCGGCGATCGGCTCGCTGTTTTCGCAAGGTAGCGATTTCGCTGGCGGAATATCAGGCCATCCTGTCAGCGCTCACTCAGCCCATTGCGACCTGCAGTCAGGAAGCGATCGCCATCTATGCCGTGGTGCACCGCGTGACGGGACTAGCTCCTGGCATTTATCGCGGTGAGGAACGGCTGCAGGACGGCGAATTCTCCGCTAAAGCGGCGTACCTCTGTGTCAATCAGCGCATTGCTGGGGATGGGGCGGTGACGTTCTTTTTAGCCGCACATCCCCAGAATTATCAAACGGCGATGCAGATGGCTGGGGTGCTGGGACAGCGGCTCTATCTGGCTAGTACCTATTATGGCGTTGCCTGCACGGGCATCGGGGCCTATTACGATGAGGAAACCCAGACATTTTTAGGGACAGAAAAGGACATCCTGTACGCGCTGGCAATTGGCCAATAAAGGCAGTGCTACTGATTGGGAACTGTAGAGTGATCGCTTCGCGTGAACCCAAAAATGCGATCGCGCTTTTATCAGTAAAAAGATCGCGTCGTCACACCGTACTGGCTAAACGATAGGCTGCATTTTGCGTTGATGCCGCTACCTGCTGGTCAATGAAATGGGGACGGGCAAGATGACCGCCGTCTGCCACCGGTCGAGAACATGACCAATCAGCCCTTGGCGCAGCCAGTCAGATGGCTCAACCAGAAGTATTGTCTGGTCGATGTCCTAAGAGTTGCTGTTTGGGGGAGAGCTGAGCGCAGAATGCCGCTGCGACTTGACTTGGAGTCGCATTGAAGCGGGCGGAGCCAGGGTCAAACCGCGGCGAGCAGGAAGTACAGGCCGCTTGTCGGGCAACGCCAACACAAAGTCTTGCAGCAGCGTCGCGATGCCAATCTTCAGTTCCATCATGGCGAGGGCAGAACCGATGCAGCGCCGATGGCCGCCGCCAAAGGGCAGATATTCGTGGGGGGCATACTGTCGCTCTAAAAATCGCTCAGGACGAAACTCGCGCGGCTGAGGATACAGGTCGGGACGTTGGTGAATGATGTAGGTAGCGGGCAAGAGCGCTGTGCCTGCAGCAAAGTCATAGCCCGCCAGGGTAATCGGTTCCCGCAGCACGCGGGCAAAGGTGGTCGGAGTAATGGGATAGATCCGCAAAGCTTCTTGGCACACGGCAGTCAGGTAGGGCAGTTGCGCGATCGCCATCGGGTCAGCCTCAGGCCCCAGTGCCGCCAGTTCTGCTTGCAACTTTTGCTGCACCTCGGGCAAATAATGAATCCAGTACAGCAGCCACACCAGCGCAGAGGCGGTGGTTTCATGACCGGCTAGCAGCAGAGTAACGATCTCATCGTGCAGTTCGGCAGCGGGCATGGCCTGACCCTGTTCATCCCTGGCCAGCAGGAGCAGGGTCAAAATATCGGTCTTGGCGTGAGGGTCAACATCGGGCTGGGCCAAGTCGGCTCGGCGATCGCGAATCTCGGCATAAATCAGCTGCCGTACCCGTTCTCTCAGGGCCACAAAGCGTCCCCAAGGGCTCGCCCCGCCCCAGTCTTTTCGCAATGCCGGAAAAAAGAGAAAACTCGCACTAATCGGGGTCGCAAAGAAGTCGAGCAGGGTGCCCATGAGCCGCTGCAGCTCCGCCAGTCGTTCGCCTTCGCGCCACCCAAACACCGCCTGCAAGATCACCCCTAGCGTCAGTGTCTGCATCGGCGGCCGCGCCAGCAGCGACTGGCCCGGTTGCCAATCGGCACTCACTTGGCGGGTGATGTCACTAATCAGTTGCCCATAGGTGCGTAGGCGATCGCCGTGAAAGGGCGGCAGCAGTAATTTGCGCTGCCGCTGGTGAGGCGCACCGTCCAGCAGCAGAATGGAATGCTCACCCACCATGACCTGCAGCACCGCATTCGTCGGTGCCGACAGGGCCTGAGTCCCATCCAGTAGAAAAATCTCTCGCACCACCTCTGGGTCGCCGACATAAACCAGCGGGGGCGAACTGTCGCCTCCAATCTGAAACATCGGGCCGTAGCGCCGCACATTGTCGTCCAGATACTGCGTGGGCCGCAGAATCAAACGCAGCAGGCGGAGGGTGCGTCGCAGTCCCTTCGCTTTGGGGCCGTCAAGGGTTCGCGGCTGAGGGCGATCGAAGGGAGCCGTATTCTCGGCCATCTGGGTCGTCATGGCAAATGCTCAGGAAACCGCTGAGGAGTGTATCCGGATTGCTTCGATGATAAGCCTTCCCATCGGTGATTGTGCTCGGCTTAACGGCTGGATCGGCAGGGCAGCAGGATGTCCACCCTCAAATTTTGACGCCACTGAGGACGTAACGTTATGCCAGGAAGAGCAAGAAGAGGCGTACCGTCATCGCTGTTGAGGAGCCCTCCCCCCTGATATCCAACCCGAGTGCCTGCCCCCTGATCAGCACTGAG
>CALCPB010000128.1 GCA_937897665.1 uncultured Halomicronema sp.
AAGCAGTCAGGGGGACGCTGATGGACCACGGCACGAGCGTAATCAGCCAGGTTGAACCCACCAGTGCCAAAAAGCCCCCGACAAACAGTAGGGCATTAATCAATAGGCTCATCACAAACCGCTGTGGCTTGACCTGATTGAGAAACAGAATGACGCACTGGCCACTGCTGCGCGACAGCCCTGCTAACACCACGATCAACAGCGCTAGCCACAGAGCAATCGGGAAGCGGCTCGCGATGCGAAAGGCGGCACCGTTGAGGGCAAAGACGTAACCGACAATTTCCCAAAACTGGTCGAGCATAGGGCGGATTTACGACGACGGTAGAAACAGCCAGGCGAAAGGTGAGCCAGTCCAGCCCTGAGCGCAATAGAGCAAAAATACCGCCTGGCGATCGCGGCAACCACCCTTTAGACCCATTCTTTGACAAGTTGTTGCACAATCCGGCTGCCCGTTTGCTGAAACTAGAGTGACGTCGAGGTAGGCGATCGCTGCTCAGTCGTCAGGATGTATGGCATCGCAGAATTCGGCAGTCGGAATTCATAAAGCCGATCGAATGGTGATTTTAGCCATCGGGAGTGACCTCATCAGAGTGCTGTAGCGGCGGGGGTGGCGGGGCCACAATTTCGAGGGGCGATCGCGTGCGGGGATGGTGTAACTGCAGCCGATGGGCATGCAACCAATAGCCACAATCCCCCGGTACCGGCACGGCTCCCTGCGAATCGTTGACAGGATAAGGCTGCCCGCCCGGCGCATACAGCGGATCATGCAACAGCGGGTAGCCTGCCGCCGCCAGGTGAATGCGAATTTGGTGCGGTCGTCCCGTAAAAATCGTCACGTCTAGCAGCGTGTGAGCGTCACCGCGGCTTACCACGCGGGCCTCGCTGCGAGCGGGTTTACCTATGGGCGTGGCTGCATGCACCGTGCCCAACTGGGGGTAAGGCACTGGCCCAATGGGCGTTGTCATTATCCATGTGTCAGGTAACTCACCGGGACCAATCAGCGCCCGATAGGTTTTACGCAGCGCCATAGCGGGGGCAGTTGCGGAGGACGTTTCATAGGTGGAGCGGCGCATTTGACGACTCAGCTCCGATTTGGCTAGGGGCGATCGCGCCCACAGCATGACTCCCGACGTTCCCCGACCCAAGCGATGCACTGGACTCAGCAGCGGCTCGTCATAGCGCTGCCTGAGCTGATATAGCAGCGTATGTTCTAAAAAGCCGCCGCCGGGTAAAACGGGTAAGCCTGAGGGTTTGGCGATCGCCAGAAAGTCGTCATCTTCATAAAGCACAGCAAACTCCAGCGGCACCGCCGGCTCTTGCCAAGGGGGACGATGATAGGCCAGTTGCTGTCCGGGCTGCAGCGGCTGCTCTGCAAGGCCAAGTACTTCATCGACTGTCACCTGCCCCGCCTCGATCCGCTGTTGCCAATCGGCCCGGCTCGAATGCTGATATCGCTGGGTGTATTAGTCCAACAGGGTTTGCCCGTCAGCTGCAGGGGAGATGCGATCGCGATAAATCCAGCCTTGGTTCATGCGGCACTCCCCCCGCGTGAGCGTTGATTAGAAGACTGTGCTGCCATCAAACCCGCAAAACAAACCCGTTTGCTGTCAGCGTTGAAAAGTGCCCAGTCTTGGCAATCACCGCACGATTCTTGAGCAACTCTCAGGAAGATGCCGTTGCCCCATCGCCCCCTGGCGCCCCCGCCCCTCAAACGTTCCCTCACAACACCGATAACTGCTCGCCCGAGGATCGCTCCTGCATCACCCGTTCCACATCGCCACGACGATATAGGGGGCGGTTCTTGCGTTTAGAAAAGCGACTTTCGATCTGGGCCTCCGTCAAAATCTGCTGCGGCACTGGGGTCGAACACTGCAGTATCGTCGCCGCATCCTTGAGGCGAATCCACTGGCGGCCAAAGCGGGCAATCAGCACTGCCTCATCTTCTGCCTGAATCTGTTTGAGTAGCCGCTCGGCTAGCAGCCAGCAGGCTAGGGTATCAGCGCCAGCCCGGTGTGAGGTGCCGACATCAAAGCCAAAATGTTGCACCAGATTCGGCAGACTGCGAGAGGGCAAGTCAGCCAGCAGCAATCGCGAGAGCAGTACGGTGCACAGCTGAGCGGCCTGTGGTCGCGTGAACGTATGGTCGAGCTGGCGATATTCGGCCTGCAAAAAGCGATAGTCAAATTCCAGGTTGTGAGCGGTTAAGACGCCAGCCTCTAGCCGTTCTAAACAGTCGGGCCACACCGTTTCGGGAAAGCGCCCTTGCGAAACCATCGACTGATCAATGCCGGTGATGCGGGTGATCATCGCCGGGACGCGCACGCCGGGATTGATCAAGTGGGTCTCTTGATGCAAAATACCGGCTTCTAAGCTGGCCTGCAGTACCGACACCTCAATGACGCGAGCCCCGCGATAGGGCAATGACCCGGTCGTTTCCACATCGACGACGGTCAGCGGTGATTGACTCACCTCGCGATAAAAGGCCAACAGGTCTTTCGACAAGAGGGCCGACTGGCCTTGGTATTTTTTTGGGGTTGCCATGCAGGTATGCGATCGCCCAGCCTTCCTAAGATACACGCCTGTCTTCGATTCTGCTGGCCCTGGATTGGCGGTAGTTGCTCAAGCCGCCAGCCGCCCAAGCCGCATTGGGAATTGGCCGCGATCGCGAGCCAGCACCCTGCCAGAGCGGGCCAGCGAGTCAGGTGTTTTCCTACCCAAGATCGGGCAAGTTAAAGACATCGTTCTCTCTAGCATTACAGTCTGCAAGACTGCGGCGGTTGCCATGAGTTCGCTGTTAGACAAACTGCTCCATTTTGCGATTGGGCTCGGTGTCGGCGTTGTGTTTTGGGCCGGGTTAGAGCGCTATCACCGAGCGGCAGCGCGAGTGATTAATCCGCTGGTGTTTCTCATCATGGTGGTATGGGGCGCCAGCGGCTTGTTTTTGTTTCGCCAGTTGGGCATCCCGCTACTCAGCCATACGGCCTTCTATATGGCTGTGCCCGATTGGGATCTTCCCCTCTACAAATTGACCAGATTCCGATTTCTCATCCATCGCAGCTGGCCTTTTCACTCTGTGCTGATTCCCCTATTGCTGCTGGGCCTGTGGTTATGGCTGAGTCGCCAACCGGGGTGGCATCGCTGGCAACGCGTTGGGCTCAGTACATTACGTGATGGTGCGATCGGCCTGTCGGTCGGCATGAGCGCTCACCTCATTTGGGATGCGCTGTTGTCTTCTACCCGCCGAGGCTTCTACATCCACGGATTCAGCCGGGGCACTTCGTTGCTGTGGCTGCTGATTAATCTGACGTTGGGGCTTGGTGTGCCCTTTGTGATCGCGCGGGCGCTGAGTCGCACTAGCCCGGTGAGTTCAAGTGAGTGAGCGCGATCGCCGACTGTTAGCCTTCTGATCAAAATGCCAATTAATATCTGAGGAATTGAGTCATGCGAGCCCTTTATTTCATCGCGGGTCTAGCCTTGATGCTGTTGGGCATCTACTTTTTAGGCCAAAACATTTTATTCACCACCCATGCCTATCCCTGGTGGCGCGGCATTGCCGCTGACCTTTCCGTGATTTCTTTGTGCATCGGCTATGTAATGATCATTTTTCTCAGCGGCGATGCTAAAACCTTCGGCTGGATTGCCGTCGGCTTTGGCATCGTTTGCGTCTTCGTCAGCAGCCGAGCAATTTTGAACCCTACCAGCCTGTGGCAATTTTTTCTCGCCTTTGCTTCGATGGGCGCAGGTTACAAGATGATGACCACTCGACGCAGTCCATTTTGAGCCCGCAGACTCGGCTGGTTGGCTGCGAATCCGCGATCGCTGGGCTGCCCTCAGCAGGCTTAGCTGCAGTGTCTGAGTCGGGAGTTTTGAGAGCGCGCCCCAGCGGCCTTATGAGCAAATTACTCAGGATGGCTGAAAGGGTGAGCTGATAAGCCTTTCAATTCCCAATTCCGACGGCCGCATTCCGAATTCTGCTATATCCTTAATCGCAGTCCTGGCATCGGGCGGGACGTCGGTCAATATTGAGGAGCGTTTTTCCAGGGTGGAGAGTCTCGAATCGGCCACGGTGGTCTTGCAAATCGTCGATGCGACCTTGACCGACGACGATCGCGATCGCATCGTGCAAAAGTTTTGGGATGATCTAATGCAGCTAGAGATCACCCCTCGGGCCACCATCACTGCCCTGCCGCAGACTGATCCGGCGGTGGCGCGCTGGGGGCTGCAGGTGCATTTGGCCGAGCCCGACCAGATTGTCACCTGGGTCAAAGATATGAGCGAGCGCCTAGCGGTGACCCCCGTCGAAATCCGCCTCACTTGCACGGTTGATCGCCTGCGAGTGCAAACTCAAACCGATTCACCAGAACAACTATTAGCGATGATTCCGGCGCTCAGAGCGATTTTGCCGGCCCCGCAACTCTTGCAGGCGCGGGCGCAACTCTACGCTCAGCGGGGGGGCGAAATTACACCAGTGGAGCGAGCGAACCTTGAGCTGTTGCGACATGACCTGGAGTTCCCCCCTGAAGCCATGGAGGCGATGATCCAGAAAGCGTTAGGTCCCTATGGCGATCGCCAGGCTAAGCTCGACAAATATCGTGAGGTGCTCAGCGCCGAAATCGAGCGACAGCCGATTCCCCTTGACAACACCACTCACCTCGAACTGCGCCGCCTTTATCAGGTCTTAGGCCTATCGCAGGCTGATGTGGAGCCGATTAATCAAGAATATATTGCACGCATTAAAGCCGAAGCTACCCACCTGCAGGAGCAAGAAAAAGCGGCCCGAGCGCAACAGGAAACGCAACGCCAGGCCGAGGTGACCCAACAACAGGTCGTCATGCGGCAAGAGTATGCCGAGCTTTATCGCCAAGAATACGCGGCGGCGATCGCCCACACGCCATATCCGACCGACTTTGATCGCGGTCGTTTAAAGCAAGCCTGCGCCGACTGGCAGCTCGACCCCGAGGTGGTTCGCGCCATCGAGCGCGAGGTGACTGACCAGCAGTATGGCCCCATCGATTCGGCCATGCAGCTCAAATATCATCGATTACGGGATTTACTCTGGAAAGCGCAATGGGAAGCCGCCGACCAAGAAACGGAGCGGCTCATTTTGTCCGCTGTGAGTCGGGATATGCAACCTATCAACGCTAGCACCTTGGCTAAATTTCACTGCGTTGACCTGCAAACCCTGGATGCGCTGTGGTCACGCTATAGTCAGGGCCGGTTTGGGTTTATTGCCCAACATCGGGTCTTTGTGCAGCAGACTGTTCAGGGGGGCGATTTTTTGGCCGCCATCGGCTGGAAATCGGCGCTCAGCATCGGCGGCGTGGATGTCTTGACCCTGCGTAAGGCCTATCGTGATCTGCAATTTACCCTCGAAGCACCCATCGGGCACCTGCCCACCTGGCGCTGGGGCGCGACCACTCTAGAGGGCGAATATGCCCTAGACGAAGCTGTCGTTGAGCGCATCTTTCACGATGTGATTGAGAAATGCTGGCCCAAGTTGCGATCGCAGCGGGTGACTGAAGTGCGAGAAGGAGTCATGGATGCTGAGCGCTGAACTGGCGACGGGCTTAACGGAGCTAGATGCGTTGCTGCGGCAGGAAGATTGGCTGACGGCTGATGCCGTGACGCTAGAAATCATGCTCAACGGCGTGCAGCGACAGGAAGCAGGCTGGCTAGAGCGGCCAGCGATCGCGCAGTTTCCCTGTGAGCTGCTGCAGCAAATTGATCAGCGCTGGTTGTTTTACAGTAGTCACCGGTTTGGTTTCAGCACACAGC
Source organism: uncultured Halomicronema sp. (assembly GCA_937897665.1). Lineage (GTDB taxonomy): Bacteria > Cyanobacteriota > Cyanobacteriia > Phormidesmidales > Phormidesmidaceae > Halomicronema. The sequence goes on from CALCPB010000128.1 coordinate 5,776, forward strand.
TCAAGATTTATCGCGAAGAGGTGGACCGCTCCGCGTTTGCCTTTAGCGCCCAAGCTGGCTGGACTTTGCCGTTATCGCGACCGTTCCGGTTTTTCAAGTTTTATGATCGTCTGACGTTTTCGCTGGATGCCCCCCGTGGTCACTTACCGGCTTTGTGGTTTTGGGAAATGCCTTGGCCTCAGTCGTTGCTGGTGGGCGGCTGGGGCACGGGTCGCGGGGCCGGTTTTGGCGATCCGGGTCTATTTGATGCCCTGATGCTGCGCTTAGAACGATGTCAGCACCTTTGACTAAGTGGGCCTTAAGACAAACGGGGAGCGATCGCGACAGC
>CALCPB010000129.1 GCA_937897665.1 uncultured Halomicronema sp.
GCCCGGTACGTTGGTCGCCGCTGAAACCGCCGCGCTGACCACGGTGCTAGAGCTAGTACGCGAAATCGGCACGCCCGTTCATCTGATGCGCCTATCGACCGCCCGCAGTGTGGAGCTAGTGCAGGAGGCCCAAGCGGCGGGACTACCCGTCACCGCCAGCACCACCTGGATGCACCTGCTGTTTTCCACTGCCGATGCCTTGAGCTATGACCCCAATTTGCGGTTGGAACCGCCTCTGGGGAATCCAGCCGATCAGGCAGCGCTGATTGCCGGGGTGAAATCCGGCGTACTGAGTGCGATCGCGATCGACCACAGCCCCTACACCTATGAAGAAAAAACGGTAGCCTTTAGCGATGCGCCACCGGGGGCGATCGGGTTGGAGCTAGCGCTACCGGTGCTCTGGCAACGATTCGTCGCCACCCATGACTGGACACCGCTGGAACTGCTGCAGGCCATGAGCGGTGGCCCCGCCCACTGTTTAGGTATCGCCCCACCCACCATCGCAGTAGATCAGCCCGTCGAAGCATTTGTGTTAAATACGGCCAAGACGTGGCGGGTGGAGGCAACCAAGTTGAGATCGCCCGCCCGCAATACGCACTTCCTCATACAATACCAACTGGGCAAGGTAATCAGGGTTGTGCAGTAGGCATCTAAAACTGGCTTTATAGGGGGATTTTGGCAATCCGGTCAATCCATTCTGCTGCTGTCGTGACCGACCAGATTAAGATCAATTCTTCAATGACGATTTCCAAAGCGGTTTTTCGAGACACAATCAGCACACCTGAGCTTTGGCTATTCGCGATGAATTCGGCAAACTCAGTCGGCATTGTTCTTCGATCATGAGTGACCAAAATGCGCTGCTGCTTTGCTGATCGAGCCAATACTTCGGCATCTCTCAATCCTGCCAAACCTGCTTCAGTCGCGGGCTGACGGTGGATAGTTCCCGTCACGATTACTTGATTTAGGTCGGCATCAGCCTGAAACTGAATCACTGCCATTACGCCTGTTGTGCTGACTCCTTAGCCGCAAGCAACTTTTGATACAAAGCAGGAGCATCGCCTTGTAAAGGTTGTGGCATGGTGTCAAATGCCTGCTCTGCTGATAGAAGATAAACATCAATATTCGAGCGATTGGCTAGGTAGAAGGTGATTGCCCCGTATACCTTCTCTAGATCAAGTAACGGAAAGGATTGGGCAATCCTTTCCGGAGGCAATCCTTGATGAAAGGCATAAACAATAGAATCCAAGGAAATTCGAGTACCGATAATCCAGTACCCTTCGTTTTTGAACTCTATATAGGGCTTGATAGCGATTGTGGTCATAACAATCAAGCTGAAACACTCAACACAATCATATCCAACGCGTATAGATAGGCGGATATCTATCAATGCTCAGCAGCCTTACCCTGGCAAGTTAGGGAATGACCTCAACTTCGGCGGTGTAGCAAGTCCAGTCAGAGCGCGATAGGGTTTTGCCACAGACGACAGGCTGTCGATCGCCCTGATAGGCCAAATAGTTAAACACCAGCAGCGGCATCCCCAGCGGTACCGCCAAATATTCGCTGAGTTCATAGGTGGCGGGCACACTCTCTAGTCTCACTGCTGCTGCAGTGAGGGTGATGCCGCCCTGCGCCAAGGTGCTGTAGGTGAATCCCTGCTGCAGTTCACTGGTGAGGGACGTCGCGATCGCCGCTGGATAGTAAGCAATGTCGAGGGCGATCGGCGATTCGGCGGCATAAATAATTTTCTCTTGCCAATACACCGTGGCGGATGGCTCAGTCAGCTGTAGTTGACGGCTCACCTCTGCGGGCGCCTCAATGGGCTGAAACCGCAGCGAATGCACGCGTGCCTCGTAGCCCTGTTGCTGCAGCGCGGCATCAAACTGCATCAGCGGATTCGACATTGAAAAGCTGATCTTGTGCTGCTCGGTGCCAAAGATGCCTTTACCTTGTTGGGTGGTGACAAGACCTTGCTGCGTCAGGTTAGCGATCGCCTTGCGGATTGTTGTCCGGCTCACCTCAAAAATTTCGCCCAAATCAAACTCGCTCGGCAATCGGCTGCCTGGCTCGTATTCTCCCGCTTCAATTTTTTGCTTCAACTGTTCCGAAATTACGACATGCAGAGGCTGATTATCTGAAAGCTGTTCACTCGGAACCATAAAAAATGTCATCGTTTGCTGACCGTCCCTGACATCTTATCGACATTTGCAGAGGAACCTACTGGCAGAAAATGGCCTCACACCTGGCATAAAGCCTCAAAATTTCCGCCCGAGACGATTCCCCCTTTTACTGCCCCCCTGCTGGCTACGCCGCAATCAGCTGAAATCGCGACAACTTGAATAAATTCGTGTCGTGGGGCGTCTTACCCTCGACGGCTAAATCGGCCAGCATTTTGCCCATCAGCGTGGTGAACTTAAAGCCATGTCCCGAAAAGCCGGCACCGATGACCACATGGGGATAGTCGGGATGCTGATCAACCACAAAATCCTTATCGGGAGTCACGGTGTAGAGGCAGCGGCGGGTGTAAAGCAGCGGACCAGCGGCGCCGGGTAGGTATTGGTTAGCCCAATTACGAATGCGCTCGGTCCACGCCTGACTGGGGGTATAGTCCACCTCGCTGGGTTTATCCACGGTGTCCCAACCGTAAAACGTGGTGATTTTGACGCCGATACTGGGATCTTCGTGAGGAATGCCGTAGGGCATTTCGCCGTAGTCGCCGTTCATATGGGCAAAGAACACGGGGAATTTGCCGGGTTCAAAGTCGGCGGCGTTTTTCGGTTCATAGAAGCCAAGCTGGCAGGGCATGATTTTGAGCGGCAGATCAATCCCTTGTTCTGCCAGCAGGCCTTTGGCCCAGCTCCCCACGGTCAGCACGATGCGATCGCACCCGTAAGTCTCCGTCTCTGTCTGCACCTCAACGCCACTTTCTGAAGGGATGATTTTGAGCACGGGGGTCTGATCAATCACGGTCGCGCCCCTGGCCTGAGCCAGTCGCGCATGGGCGAGCACACAACGCGAGGTTTTGAGCAAGCCCCCATCAGGGTTAAACAGACCGGCCATCCCATCTTCGAGTGCAAATTGCGGGTACCGCTGAGCGATTTCAGCTTGGGAGAGATACTCATATGGCAAGCGCGATTCATCCAAGCTGGCTTTCATGCGTTGAAAGGTATCCGTTTCGGGAAAGCCAAAGTCGAGGCCGCCGGTCTTCACATAAAGTTTTTCGCCTGCTTCTTCCTCTAGGGCAAACCACAGGGGGTAAGCATCCCGCATCAAGTCAACGTAGGTCGGATTGTCGTAGGTGTAGCGAATCACCCGCGACTGACCATAGGAGCTGCCGTTTTGGTGGTCTAGCTCAAACTGCTCTAGCAATAGGACTTTTTGTCCGGCCTTAGCCAGATAGTAAGCAGCGGCACTGCCCACGCCGCCAGCACCCACCACGATCGCGTCAAACTGCTTCACCATTGCCAATCAAACTCCTAGCGAAAAGTCAGGGGATATCCAAAATTTGCAACCGTCGGGCAGCGGGCGAGATCGCGCTCTGCCTCTGCGGCAAGGCTTGATAGAGTTTGCTCAGAATGGTTGCCCGATTTTTGGAACAGGTTGGTGATCGCCCCACGCAGCTTTGCTCGAATCTTGACTCGCTGAAAATTCAACCGGCAAATGTCAGTCTCGCTAAGGAGGCGTCATCAAGGTCTGTGTTCAGTGTCCAGCGGCTACCGATCCCCCTCAATCCCCCTTGAAAAGGGGGACGCCTAAGCCCGTGAGTTGATCGCCCCTTTCTTCTAGCGAAGCCTTAGCACAGCCATACCCGCAGGGTTATTGCCCGAAGGGCTTTAGGGGGCGGCGACAGCGGGGGATCCTACGAGCGCGCTAAACAGATATTCATCAAGGGATGACGCCTCCTTAAGAGCCAAAAAGCAAACCCTTCCTAGGACGCGATCGCTTTTTCGGCAGCTTCCGAGTCTTGCAGCACCTTTTTCACATGCACCACATCATGCTCGTACCGCAGCCCTTTGTAGATGCTGTAGCACATGATCAACAGCACAATCGCAAAGGGGAAACCCGTAGCGATCGAAGCCGTCTGTAAAGCGCCTAGACCGCCACCCAACAGTAGAGCTGCCGCCACGACTCCCTCCATCACCGCCCAAAAGACCCGTTGCGGTACAGGCGATTCGAGCTTGCCGCCCGAGGTCAAGCTATCCACCACGAGCGAACCGGAGTCAGAAGAGGTGACGAAGAAGACCACCACCAACACGATGCCCACAAAAGTCGTGATGCCGGTGAGCGGCAGTTGCTGCAGCATGACAAACAAAGCGGTTGACACGTTGTCACCCACGGCGGTGCTAATCACGCCTGCCGTGGCTTCATTCAGCTCAAAGCTGAGGGCGGTGCCGCCAAAGACTGACATCCACAAAAAGGTCAGCATGGAAGGCAGCAGCAGCACGCCCAAGATGAATTCCCGCACGGTGCGTCCCTTGGAGACACGGGCGATGAAGATGCCCACAAAGGGCGACCAAGACACCCACCAGCCCCAGTAGAAGACCGTCCAGCTGTTTTGCCAGCTAGTACCCGAGAACGTTTCCGTCCAAAAGCTCAGTGTGGGTAGGGAAGCGGCATAGTAGCCCAGAGTTTCCACAAACGAATTGAGGATAAACAGGGTCGGCCCAACCAGCAGCACAAAGGCCATGAGCACTGCCGCCAAAGTCATGTTCAACTCGCTCAAGCGGCGGACCCCATTGCCCAAGCCAGAGACCACAGACGCCGTGGCAAAGCCCGTGATAATGAAGATAAGCCCCACTTGAACTGGGGTACTAATTTGTAGACCAAACAAGAAGTTGAAGCCCGCGTTGACCTGTTGAACGCCAAACCCGAGGGATGTGGCGAGACCGAACAGTGTGGAGGCCACGGCCAAAATGTCAATCACATTCCCCGGCCAGCCGTAGATCTTTTCCCCCAGTAAGGGATAGAACACTGAGCGGATGGTCAGCGGCAGGCCCCAGTTAAAGGCAAAAAAGGCGAGCGATAAGCCCACCAGCGCGTAAATGCCCCAGGCATGTAAGCCCCAATGGAAAAAGGTGATGCCTAAAGCTTGCTTGGCCGCATCGGCGGTATTTGGGGTGATGTCCCCCAGCAAAGCAGGCGGATCTTGGAAGTGGAAAATCGGTTCGGCCACACTCCAAAACATGAGACCAATCCCCATCCCCGCGCTGATCAGCATCGCCACCCAGGCGAAGGTGGGAAATTCTGGTTTGGCGTCGGGGCCACCGAGACGGACTTGCCCCAGCTTACTGAACGCCAGAAAGATGGTGAAAATCAAGAATAGGGATACTGAAAGGATGAAAAACCATCCCAAAGAGCCCGCGATAAACCCCTGAACTGCGCCAAAAGCCGTCTCGGCGGGTTCTTGAAAAATCAGGGTAAACACCACAAACAGCAGGATCAACCCACCGGACACGAGGAAGACCTCGGGATGAAAATCAAAGCCATTACCAGTGATATTGCGATCGCCAGGGCGGCGCCTAATGTGGCGCGTGGGAGCATGCTCGGGCATCACAAATGGATGCTCGTCATGGCTCCCCTGCCCATTATTCTGAGTAGTCATAAGGGTGATTCAGTTTTCAACACATCAACGAACGGCAAACAGATCTCTGCAAGAAACACCCGTCGTAGCACTGCAATGTTTCTTAAACAGAGAGTTTCGTGAGCCGGAATCACAGCAAACTACTGCGCAATTCCGTACACTGACGCCGCCACTTCTTGCCTGCCAATCATGTTGCCTGTGAACACTTTTCAGCAGGAATCACACGATTGTCAAGAAATCACAACACCCCGTAACAGGGTTCTGTGGGACTAGCTTAGGCAGCGATCGCAATATCTCAGCTCGCAAACATCTTTTTTCTTCAGCAAGGCAACACTCTCCCAGCTATGTCAAGCAACCGAGAAACTCTATCGAGAACGAACTTAAGCCGCACCACCCTAAAAGACTGTCATTGCCGATACCATTGTTGCGATAAGTCTTGAAATCTTGATTTTTAACAGAAGACATAGCGACTGCAGCCTCCCAAACTGTCGCCTTCAGGCGCTGAAAAGCCTTTCCAAAGAGGGTTTTGCTTGATCGGAGAACTTCTACAGAAAAGTTTTGAAATTGTAAAACAGAAAACATAAAAAGTATTTTCGCGCCTTTATGGTCTCTTCTATGACTTGTGATGACATGTTTGAAACACTTGTAATGACAACATCCATTAGGTCGTTTTTGGATGGACGTCTGAGTTGCCCTATGCGTCTGCAGTGGGTCTTTGATTACAGGTGAAGTGCCCCAATAAAATTCGTGCAAGTGCCACAGAGGCAGAGTATGACTCAGGAAAAAATTGTTGCTTCCCCGCCTGAACTGACTCTGGTAGACCCATGCAGTCGTTATCAGGAGCTGAATCCAGCAGCGGAATCAGCTGTGATCCATCTGGATGACTATCGGCAGCCCGGTTTGCCGGGTAAGGCGTATACCAGTGCTCAGTCTTTAGACCAAGAGCGGCAAACGGTGTTTAGTCGCTATTGGGTCTGTGTCGGTTTAGCGTCAGACCTGCCGAATCCAGGGGATGTGTATCCAACGGATGTGGCCGGGATGCCGATCGTGCTAGTGCGCGATCGTGCGGGTCAGCTGGGAGCCTTTCACAATATCTGTAGCCATCGCGGCCTGCAGCTGGTCGAGCAGCCCTGCAACGTGCAAGCACACCTGCGCTGCCCCTATCACTCCTGGACTTACAAGCTCGACGGTAGCCTGAAAAATACGCCCCATTTTGGCGGCTACTACAAAGATTCCTACGAGGGCTTCGATCGCGACAAGCGCGGCCTGCAGCCCATTCGTTCTGATCAGTGGCTCGACCTGATCTTCGTCAATTTGTCGGGCGATGCGCCGCCCCTGGCGGAGTATTTGCAGCCGGTTCGAGATCGCTGGGCCATGTACGACCTGAGCCTGTTGCGTCATGAGCCTCGCGAAGTCTCGCTGCAGTGCAACGCCAACTGGAAGCTGGCCGTCGAAAACTTTTCAGAAAGCTATCACTTGAGCTGGGTGCATCCCGCCTTGAACAGTTGCTCTCGCATGGAAGATCACTTTGCCTTCGAGGTCGGCGATATCCATGTCGGTCAAGGCAGCCTGCTATACAAAAGCGGTGAGATTGAAGGGCGATCGCTGCCGTGTCTGCCCGATTTGGCCGCTCATCAAAAAACCACCGTGGCCGAATACATCACCGTGTTTCCCAACCTGATGTTAGGCGTGCACCCTGACTACTTTTTGGCGTTTACCGTCAATCCCCTCAGTCCCACTCAAACGCAAGAGCGCCTAGCCTTCTACTTCATGGGAAATGAGGCCATGACGCCCGAGAACCAAGCGCTGCGCAACCTGCCCATTGCCCTCTGGCGCGAGACCAATGACGAAGACATCGCCATGATCGAGCGCCTGCAGGCGGGCCGCAACTCGCCCCGGTTCGATGGCGGCTGCTTTTCTCCCGAGTTAGAACAGCCAGTCTACCGGTTTCAGCAGATGGTTGCCCGCGCGATCGAAGAGCTCACCCCTTGACCCCGCTCCCGAACCAGCAGCGACAGCCATCAAATCACAACCGATTCCACGATGAGCCTTGCCCCCAAACCAAAGTGCCGAACTGAGGGAATTTCTGAGAAAACATAACTCCGCCAGGCTCCACTCTGATCGCAGCCCCAAAGCATCTCCAACCCTGAACCCTCCACCCTCTACTCTCGCCCCTCCACTCCCCATCTCTCGACTTCCTCCCATTCACGTCCTAGCCCTCGGAGCCTACCCATGAAAACTCACGCCACCCTCGTCGTCATTGGTGCTGGTATCGTCGGCTGCAGTACCACTTACCACCTCGCCAAACAAGGCTGGAAAGACATTGTCGTCGTGGAACAAGGCCCCCTCTTTGCCACAGGCGGTTCCACGTCCCATGCTCCCGGTCTGGTGTTCCAGACCAACGCATCGAAAACCATGACCAAGCTGGCCCAGTACACCATCGACCTGTACAGCCAGCTCAGCACTGACGAAGGCCCCGCCTACTACCCCTGCGGCGGCATCGAAGTCGCCTACACCGAGGAGCGCATGGCAGAACTCCAGCGCAAACTCGGCTGGGCCAAGTCCTGGGGGGTGGATGGGGCGACCTTGCTGCCGCCAGCAGAGGTGAAAGCGAAAGTTCCCATGATGGACGAAGCTAAGATTCTTGGCGGCTACTATGTGCCCACCGACGGCATCGCCAAGGCGCTACGGGCAGCGGAGGCATTAGCAAATCATGCAACAGCAGCCGGAGCCGCTGAGTTCTACGGCAACACCACCGTCATGGATATCGAAGTGGTGGAGGGTCAAGTGCAGGCAGTGATCACGGACAAGGGCCGCATCGAAACCGACAAAGTGCTCGTCTGTGCAGGCATTTGGGGGCCGCGTATTGGCCGCATGGTGGGCGAAGTGATTCCCCTGACGCCCGTGCAGCATCAGTATGTGAAAACCGCCCCGATTGCTGAACTGGCAGGCGAAACCGAGGAAGTCAACTTCCCGATGGTGCGCCACCAGGATCACGCCATGTATTTCCGGCAGCACGGTGACTGCTGGGGCATTGGGTCTTACCAGCACGAGCCGCTGTTGGTGGATCCGGACAACATTCTGCCCTATGCCGAAGCGCCCGTCATGCCGTCGGTTAAGCCCTTTACCGAAGAGCACTTTGGCCCTGCCTGGGAATCAACCACCGAGTTATTCCCCGCGCTACAGGGTGCAGAACTGCCCTACAAAATCAACGGCATGTTTTCCTTCACGCCCGACAGCGGTTCCGTCATTGGCGAATCGACCAAGGCCAAAGGCTTTTGGGTAGCCGAAGCGGTGTGGGTCACCCACGGCGGTGGGGTCGGCAAAATCGTGGCGGAACTCATGACCACCGGGGTGCCCAGCCTCGACATTCACGAAATGGATATCCACCGCTTCCCAGAAGTCTGCAAGAGTAGCGACTTCATCACCCGCGCGGGTGCCCAGCAGTACGACGAGGTGTACGACATCATTCACCCGCTCGATCAGCAGACCCATTCGCGGGAGCTGCGGGTCAGTCCCTTTTACCCGCGCCTGAAAGAAATGGGGGCCCAATTCATTTTCAGCGCTGGGTGGGAGCGGCCCCAGTGGTTCAAGTCCAATATTGCGTTGTTGGATGAGTACGACGTGCCGCCCCGTCATGGCTGGGAGGCAAAGCACTGGTCACCGATTCAGGGGGCAGAGCACTTAGCCACCCGCGATCGCGTCGCCCTTTACGACCTCACCCCCTTCGCTAAATTTGAAATCACCGGCCCTGGCGTGGTGGACTATCTGCAATCCCTCTGCGCCAACAACGTGGACAAGCCCGTCGGCAAGGTGATCTACACCGCAATGCTGGACGAGAACGGCGGCATCATGTGTGATCTGACGGTCAGCCGCTTAGGGGCGGAAAAATACTGGGTGGTGACAGGCGGTTCCGTCCACGGGCACGATTTGGCTTGGATGCAGGCGCATCTGCCGGACGATGGTTCTGTCCGCATCACGGATGTGTCCTCCAGCTATTGCTGTGTCGGGCTGTGGGGGCCAAAAGCCCCGGCGGTGCTGCAAGCGGTCACCCAGACCGACGTGTCGAAACCGCAGTTCAAATTCTTTACCAATCAGCAGATCCGCATCGGCAATATTCCCGTGCTGGCGGTGCGGGTGTCTTACGTCGGGGAAGAGGGCTGGGAAATCTACGCCCCCACGGAGTGCGGTCTGAAGCTGTGGGATACCCTCTGGGGCGCTGGTCAGTCACACGGCATGATCGCTGCCGGTCTGGCGGCGTTTGAAACCCTGCGGTTGGAGAAGGGCTTTTTGCTGTGGGGCACCGACATTCACACCGAATACGACTCTTACGAAGCGGGTTTGGGCTTTGCGGTGAAGCCGAATCAGGGCGACTTCATCGGTAAAACCGCTCTGCTGCAACGAAAAGAATACGCTAGCCGGAAGCTTTGCTTCCTCACGCTAGATGATCCGACGGCAGTGGTGATGGGCAAGGAACCCGTGCTAGCGGACGGCAAGGTGCTGGGCTATGCGACTAGCGCAGGCTATGGCTACAGTCTGGGGCGCGGCGTCGTGTATGCCTATCTGCCGCTGGGCTATGCCAAGCCTGGCACGTCGGTCACGGTGGAGTACTTCGGTAAAGCCCTGGCCGCGACGGTAGTTGAGAAATTGCTTTAGCGCATCGCGATTATCCAGGCACCCCTCTATGCTGCTAGAGAGTGGGCTTCAACGAGGCTTGAAACATGCACCTAATCGGATTGGAATTATTGTTTGTGGTGCTCTGGAGTTCCGGTTTCATCGGGGCCAAGTATGGGTTGCCCTATGCCGGGCCGTTCACTTTGCTGTTTGTTCGATATGTGAGCGTCGCCGTCTTGTTGTTCATCTGGCTCCGCTATCGCCGCCAATTGCGATTCCCGAGTCGAGCGGCGCTCGCCCGTTCCGCCATGATTGGTCTGCTTGCTCATGCCATTTGGCTCAGTGCGGTGTTTGGCGCGATCGCCCTCGGCGTTTCACCGTGGATTGTGGCCCTCATCACGGCGTTGCAGCCCATGGCAACTAGCGTCTTATCTGGCCCGCTGTTGGGGGAATCAATATCGCCCGTGCAGTGGTGGGGCTTGGGCATTGGTTTAGTCGGGGTGGTGTTGTTGGTCGTCACCAAACTAGATGGCGCGGCAGGGGTTTCGCTGGTCGGATATGTCCTGCCCTTTCTCGCGGCGGCCAGTATGACCCTGGCAACGTTGTATCAGCGGCATCTCAACCGCAACCAAGCAGGACAGAATTTGTCGGTCATTCCCAGTTTATTTGTGCAGGCAGTGGCCAGCGCGATCGCCCTGTGGCCCTTGGCAGTGTTGGTCGAGGGCTTGAGCATCCAGTGGAGCGGGCAGCTCATGTTGGCCCTGGCCTGGTTGACCATCGTGCTTTCAATCGGGTCTTACGGGCTGATGCTAAAGCTGTTGGAATATCGCACAGCGGCCCGAGTGTCTAGTTTGATGTATCTGTCCCCACCCACAACCTTGTTGCTGGGATTTCTCCTATTCAACGACCAAATCGCTTGGGTCGATGCAGCGGGTCTGTTGATTACGGCGATCGGTGTGACCTTGGTTTACCGGGGAGGAACTGATAGCACCAAGGATGGGCGCAATCCTGACACCAGAAATTTACGCAGCATGATGCCTTGAGCTGACCCATTTTTTCCGCAGGTTGACGCCATGCAGTTTTCCATCGAAGTGACGCCGAAAGTGGATGTCTCAACATTGCCGAAGGGCATCCGGGAGGTGTCGATCACGTACTTGCCAGGGGCGGACGATCTCGATGTAGTCGCACAAGCGGTAAGACTGCGGCAGTTAGGATTTGACCCGATACCTCACGTTCCGGCGAGAAGCATCCGCGATCGCGCTCACCTCACTCGCTATCTCTCTGAACTTAAAACCGAAGCCGACATTCGCCAAGTCCTACTCATCGGCGGCAGTCCCGATCTCCCCGTTGGCCCCTTCGCTTCCACCCTAGATTTGTTGGAAACGGGACTCTTTGACGGGCTGCGGGTTGGCGTAGCGGGACATCCCGAAGGCATGCCTGTGCTAAGTGAGCAGGAGTGCGATCGTTTTTTAGCTCTGAAAAATCAGTACGCCCGCGACACCGGCACCGAGATGTTCGTCATGACTCAGTGGTCATTGGATGTGGCGACCATTCACCGCTGGCTTGATCGCATCGAAGCGTTCAATACCCTGCCCATCTACCTCGGCATTCCTAGTCCCACGTCCCCTGCCACGCTGTTGAAATTTGCCCACATCTGCGGCGTCAAAACCAGCCTGCTAGGATTGCGGAATCAATCCGGTCGCCTCGGCAAACTGCTCACGGTGCAAACGCCCGATTATCTGGTGGATGGTTTGGCTGGACGCATCGACCATTTTCATCTCTATACCTTTGGCGGCATTCAGAGATCGGGCGACTGGCTGGCGACGCGCCAATCCGACCTTGCCATTCCAGCGTGACATATCGGTTTCCCATCAATATTTCGTACGGAATTTCATACGGACGAAGCATTTTGGCCCATGCCCGATATCCCCAACCACGAGCGTACCCGTCCACCCAATTACCCTGACCCCCAAAATGTCTACCAGCGTTTTCGACATCTTCAAAATCGGCATCGGCCCTTCCAGTTCCCACACGGTTGGCCCGATGAAGGCGGCACAACAGTTCGCCCAGGGGTTGGCCAGGGATGGCTTGCTGAATCAGATCCGGCGCATCCAGATTGACCTGCACGGATCGCTGGGGGCGACGGGACGGGGGCACGGCAGCGATCGCGCCATTCTGCTCGGCTTAGAAGGGGAATCGCCCGAATCGGTCAACACCGACCTGGTGGACGCCTATCTGTCCCGCATGCGCGCCCCCGGCTCGGTCTGGCTGCTGCGACAAAATGCTGTGCCCTTTGACGAAAAGACGGACTTGAATTTTCACTGGCAGCCCCTGCCCTTTCATCCCAACGGCATGGCGTTCACCGCCTTTGATGCCCTCGGTGCCATGCTGCGATCGCGCACCTACTATTCCATTGGCGGCGGCTTTGTGGTGGATGAAAATGCGGCCTGTATCGATCGTTTGCGGCTGCACCAATCCCCCGTGCCCTACCCGTTCACCACAGCGGCACAACTGCTGGACTATTGCCAACAAGGCGGCATCGCCATCAGCGATCTGATGCTGCAAAACGAGCAGGTGTGGCGCTCAGAGGCAGAAATTCGGGCCGAACTGCTGCGTATCTGGCGAGTCATGCAGGACTGTGTTTCTCGGGGCTGCCATACTGAGGGCACCCTGCCCGGCGGCCTCAAAGTCAAGCGCCGCGCTGCTGACGTTTACCGACATTTGAAAGAACGCTCCGATTTTTCGCTGGCGGATCCGCTCACGATTATGGACTGGGTGAATGTCTACGCCATGGCCGTCAACGAAGAGAATGCCGCTGGGGGGCGTATCGTCACGGCCCCAACGAATGGCGCAGCGGGCATCATTCCGGCGGTGATGCACTACTACCATCGGTTTTGTCACATAGCGAGCGATGACGGCATTGTCCGGTTTTTGCTGACGGCGGGGGCGATCGCCATCCTCTATAAAGAAAACGCCTCGATCTCCGGTGCCGATGTGGGCTGCCAGGGCGAAGTCGGCGTCGCCTGCTCCATGGCGGCCGGAGCGCTGGCCGCAGTCCTCGGTGGCACTCCGGCACAGGTTGAGAACGCGGCAGAAATCGGCATGGAACACAACCTCGGTCTAACCTGCGACCCCGTCGGTGGACTGGTGCAGGTGCCCTGTATTGAGCGCAACGCGATGGGTTCGATCAAGGCAATTAATGCCGCGCGCATGGCCCTCAAGGGCAACGGCGAGCACTGCGTCCACCTCGACAAGGTGATCAAAACCATGCGCGACACCGGACGCGATATGCACGAAAAGTATAAGGAAACCTCTCGCGGTGGTCTGGCGGTGAATGTGACTACTGTGAACGTGATTGAGTGTTGACGAGAAGCGCGATCGCTGGGAATTTCGGTTTGGCCGCAAGGCCATCTTTATTGGTCTATTGATCTAGGGGGTAGGGCTGCATGCGGTGTTTGGGGCGATGAGACAGTCAAAATTCGGTCTATACTCGACCGTCAAATCGCTGATACCAAACCAGATTCATGACAGTGGTAATATCCAGGGCGATACCGCCCCCCGTCCACGCTAACGAGGGCTGATAGCCGCTGCGAGTCAAATTGGTCATCCACAAATGGGTGAGATCACTGCCCACAATCTGATCCGCCAGTGTTGGAAACAGATACATCAGCGCCGCGCCAACAATGAGCCAACCCACCATCGAAGCGAGTAAAAAAATGGTTTTAGCGGTGGATTGAGTGCCCATGGGCGATCGCCTAAAGAGGTTGCTTAAGAGATTAGCATTTTGGCGAATTGGTAAGGGGGGAGTGGAGAGTAGAGGGTGGAGAGTTCAGGTAACAACCAGAGTTGCCGGTACTGGAGAAGGCGAAAAACGAGGCTTTTGCCAGATTTTGCTCGCTAGAGTCAACGCCAAACTGTCGGTTCGCTTTTGGCGGGCGGAATCATTCACAATCAGGGATGACGCGATGGAGTTAAAACTTGGACTTTTCGAGGTTACCTGAGACTGCGTTTGTGCACCCACGGGGCGAGAATCGAGCGGCGATTGAGGCGTTGCTGAGCCAGGTCGCTACGCGAATTTTGGATTATTTGACTGGGGCGGCAGACCAGACACCATTGCCGGAGTTGCAGACCTTATCCACGATCGCTCTACCCGAAAAATCGGGCGACGTTGCGACCCTGATGGCGACGCTAGACACCGTATTGAGCACGGCCATGAATCCCGCTCATCCAGGCTATGTGGGGCACATGGATCCGTTGCCGACGACGGCTTCAATTGTCGGCGACTGGGTGGTAGCGGCGCTCAATAACAACATGCTGAGCGTCGAGATGTCGCCGTTGTTTTCGCGGTTGGAGCCGCTGCTACTGCGCGAAATTGCACAGCTATTTGGCCTAGGCGATCGCGCTGGCGGGCTGTTGGTCAGCGGCGGCAGTTTGGCCAACCTGCAGGCCCTAGCCGTGGCCCGCAATGTCAAGCTCGGCACGCTCAAAACAGGGCTGCTGACTCAGGCGCAGCCTCCTGTTTTTTTCATGTCGGAAGCAGCGCATTCCTCAATCAAAAAGGCGGCAATGCTGCTGGGGTTAGGCACCGACGGCGCGATCGCGGTAGCGACGAATGACCAGTCACAGCTGGATTTGCCAGCGTTGCACCAGGCGATCCACCAGGCCCAGCAGCAGGGCCAAAAACCATTTGCGTTGGTAGCGACAGCGGGCACCACGGTAACCGGCAACATTGACCCCCTGGTAGAACTGGCGGCGATCGCTCGCGAACATGACCTGTGGTTTCACGTCGATGCGGCCTACGGGGGAGCACTAATGTTTACCGAGGCCTATCGCGATCGCCTGCAGGGCATTGAGCAGGCCGATTCCGTCACGTTTAATCCGCAAAAGTGGCTCTATGTTTCTAAAACCTGTGCCTCGGTGTTGTTTCGCGAGATGGACCAGTTGCAGCACCACTTTCAGGTCGCGGCCCACTACATGAATACGGAAGATGACTGGGTTAAACTAGGCGAAATTTCGGTGCCGGGCACCCGCCATGCCGACGTGCTGAAGCTGTGGCTGTCTTTGCAGCATTTGGGCCAGCAGGGCTATCGCGAACTCATCGCCGCTAACTATGCCCTGACGACGCATTTCACCGCCGCCGTTAAAGCCCGACCCGAGCTGCAGTTGGCCAGTGAACCGGAGATGAATCTGGTCTGTTTTCGCGGTTGTCCCGAATGGCTGCCAGCCGACCAGTGGGACGACTGGAATCGCCGACTGCAGGCGCATCTGCTGCAGGAAGCGCGGGCCTTTTTGTCGCTACCGCGATATCGCGGCCACAACTGGCTCAAGGTGGTGCTGTTAAACCCTTACACAACCCTGGCAGAAATTGAGCGGATCTTTGCGGCGATTGATCAGTTCTTGGCCATTACCTAGCGATCGGCAAGGTAATATCGTTTCTCAATTTTGAGCCTGCTCATAACCTGTGAAAAGACCAGGTAGCCAAGGGACAGGGGGTTAGATTTACAGACGGCCAGGATGGCCATCAAACCAGAGGCGTTAATTCCAATTCTCTGAAACTGGACTACAGATCTTCCT
>CALCPB010000130.1 GCA_937897665.1 uncultured Halomicronema sp.
AGCGCAATGGGAAAATTGATCCACCGACCCAGATAGATGAAATCTTGCGTATCACTAAAGTAGTGTGCCAGCTCTTCGATATAACGTTCCTGACTTTCGAGCACCGATTCAATTTGTGCGGGCAACAGGCGCAAATCTTCGATCAGCTGTTCGATCGCTTCAGGCGTCAGCGTTTGACGGCGGTAGGCCAGATCTAGCGCTAAAAAGTAAAACGCCATCACCTGAGCCGTAAAGGTCTTGGTCGCGGCAACGCCAATTTCAATGCCCGCGTGGGTGTCAATGATGTGGGGTACGAGGCGGGCTAGGGAGCTTTCGGGCCGGTTGGTGATGCCCAACATGCGGGGTGCGAGGGCAGTATCGGCGGCTTCAGCGCGACGCGCCTGTTCCATTTCGAGTGCGGCTAACGTATCGGCAGTTTCGCCCGATTGCGTTACGCCAATGGTCAAGGTGTGGCGGGTCAGCGGTGAGGGCGAGTACCGGAACTCTGAGGCGTACTGCACCCTGGTCGGAATGCCCGCCAGCTGCTCGATCAGATATTGACCTACTAGGCTGGCGTGCCAGCTGGTGCCGCAGGCCACGATTTGCACCTGCTCCAGCCCGTCCAAGACGTCGTCCGATAGACCCAAGTGGACGGGATTCGTGGCGCGATCGCTCGTCCAAGCTGTATCCAAATAGGTCTCTAGCCCGGTTCGCACCACGCCGGGTTGCTCGTAGATTTCCTTCAGCATGAAATGCTTGAACCCCTGCTTCTCACCCATGATGGGGTTCCAGTTCAGCGAGAAGGGGCGCTTTTTGAGGCGATCGCCCTCAAAGGTATAGACTTCAACACCGGTTGGCGTCAGCCGCGCTAACTCCCCATTTTCTAACGGCAAAACAGCGCGGGTGTGGGGCACGATCGCCGGGGTATCCGACGCGCAGAAAAACTCCCCTTGACCTAACCCAATGATCAAGGGTGCCTGCTGCCGCACCACAATTAAATCGTCCGGATAGTCGGCATTGATCACGGCTAGGGCAAAGGCCCCTTCTAACTGCTTGACGCTCAGCCGCACCGCTTCAAAAAAGGGATCAGCTTCAATAGCGCCCGCCGCCGTTAAATGCTTCAGGTGTTCTGCAATCAGATGAGGAATCACCTCTGTGTCAGTATCGGAGCGAAACTCGTGCCCTTTTTCTTTCAGGGTGGCTCGCAGTTCGCGATAATTTTCAATAATGCCGTTTTGCACCACCGCGATGCGACGATAGGTGTCGGTGTGGGGGTGGGCGTTGTGTTCTTCGGGTTTACCGTGGGTGGCCCAGCGCGTGTGGCCAATGCCGAGCCGAGCCGGATTTTCTTGACCTTCGATTTTTTCTGCCAGATTTTGCAACTTGCCCTTGGCTCGCACGCAGTGCAGCTCACCTTCGAGCACGGTGGCGACGCCGGCTGAATCATAGCCACGATATTCCAGCTTTTGCAGCCCTTCCATCAAAATGTCGCTAGCGGGACGGGTTCCGATATAACCGACAATGCCACACATAGAAGCTGCTCCTTAAAGGGTCACAAGGTTGTCGATGTTGGGCGTCAACACCCACAATTTGAACGAGATCAGCCCCTATTCAATACTTGGGGCCAGACGAGATGCTGGGAAGTCTATATGGATGAGAATGATACAACTTATTAGCTTGAGTCTGTGGTTGAGTCGGACATTGCCCAGCCCCCTGTTGAGTACGCCATGACGTTAAAGGCTGTCAGGATTTAGCGTTGAGCCTCCCGGCTACTCTAATCCAGTGGAATGGAAGAAGCACGCGGCAAGACGGTGGAACGACGGATACCGTGATCGCACCCACAACGTCCTCTAGGCCAAGCTAAAACCTGCAGTTCACACCGCATACTTATGCCAGATTCTCGATTAAAACAGCTGCTGATTGGCGAGTTTAGTTGGCAAAGACTGCTGCGCTCTGTCATTTTCATCTACTCCTTTTTTGCGGTC
>CALCPB010000131.1 GCA_937897665.1 uncultured Halomicronema sp.
GCCAGCTTCTTCAAATCAGCCGGATTCGACCCCCACAAATAGCGGGGCCATATCTAGGGCGACTAAATGCCCCGCTTTCACAGGAATCAGCTCATCCGGGGCAGTCGCGGCGTCTGACGCTGATGACGGAGTTTCGGCAGCCTCCTCGGGGACAGACTCAGACGTGGCACAGGCAGTCCACAGGCTAGCACCGAGGGCAAGCATCAGAAGCCGCCCCAGCAGTTGGGGAGTCGGGGGCATAGCAGTCACCTCAAGGTTGGGCAAGTGTTGTCAAAGCAGAAGGTTAGGGAACTTGATGCTACGACAGTAGATAATTTAATCGGCGCTCGCTGTAGCCAATGCCACAGTTCCAGCAAATTAAGCCTCAAAATATTGCGGCATCAGCCACTCACCGCCAGTCACATTACGGATTCAGCAAAGCTCAGACGTGGTGTCCACCTGCCATCGTTCAGGCTGATTTCACCGATAGGGCGCCAAAGAGCTGCAGAGAATTGGCCACCCAACCCAAGACGCCACCTTCCGCCTGCAAAATGTGCACCGTCGCGTCATGATCTTGAGGCTCAAAGGCCGCACAACAATCATCGAGCAACAGGCAGTAATACCCCAGATCGCTGGCATGGCGGTAGGTGGCCAGCACACAGCATTCGGTGGTGACGCCCGTGATGATGAGGTGGGTGATGTCATTTGTCCGTAACTGCTGGTCGAGGGATGTATCGACAAAGCAAGAATGGGCCGGTTTGTCTAACTGCTCTTCTTCTGGAAGTGGTTGTAATTCATTGATAATGGCGACGCCAGCTTCTCCTCTCACCAAAAATCGGCCCATCTTACTGCGCTGACCAATGGGCGACCCCGCATTGGCATACCGCGTTTGCTTGCTTGGCGATAAATCGGAGAGATCTGGCGCGTGACTTTCGCGGGTAAAAATAGTCTTGACGCCCATTTTTCTTGCCCAGGCGAGCAGCGACTGAAGGGCCGGAATGATGGCTCTGACGGCGGTGAGATCAAGGGCTAGCTCGCTACCATTGAAGCCGTCAGGATGGCAAAAGTCGTTTTGCATATCAATGATCAGTAAAGCCGTTTGTTCTAAGGGAAGATCAAAGGGATGAGTATACGTTTTGACTAAAACCATAGAGGCCTCAATTGAGCTAACCGAACTGTATCCTTTTGAGGATAATTGCGGCAACTGTGAGGTCTAAAGGTTGGGAATTTTAGGGTAATCTTGATAGAATCCTCTCAATCGATTTCTAATAACTAGAAGTTAGAGAGAAGTTTCTTGGCAAAGGGCATTACTTTGTATTCATAGACAGGGGATTTCTAGACCGATGACGACTCATCACCATCGTCCAGAATCAGAGATCGCGCTGCGGGTAAAAGCCATCGAATCACTTTTAGTTGAAAAAGGAATTGTTGATCCGGCGGCACTAGACACAATCATTGAGCACTATGAGCATCAGGTGGGTCCCCATGTCGGCGCTCAAATTGTGGCAAAGGCCTGGGTTGATCCGGATTTTAAGCGTCGGCTGTTAGCCGATGGCACTGGCGCGATCGCCGAACTCGGCCTCACGGGCTTTTCGAGTGAGCATATGATCGTCGTCGAAAACACGGCGACTGTGCACAACCTGATTGTGTGTACGCTCTGCTCCTGCTATCCCTGGGCGATTTTAGGCTTGCCGCCCACCTGGTATAAATCATTGGCCTACCGATCGCGCGCTGTCATTGAGCCCCGCAGTGTGTTGGCCGAATTTGGCCTCGTGCTGCCCGATACGGTCGAAGTGCGCGTGTGGGATAGCAACGCCGACCTCCGCTACCTGGTCTTGCCAGAGCGCCCCGACGGCACCGACGGATTATCGGAGGAGGCATTGGCCGCATTGGTCACCCGCAATGCCATGATTGGGACAGCTAAGGTGCAGCCACCGAGCGCCCCCACCCCGATCGCTGCCTAGGAGGTAAGTCGTATGAATGGACCACATGATCTGGGGGGAATGCAGGGGCTCGGCGCGATTCCCATTGAAGAAAATGAACCCGTTTTTCACAGTGAATGGGAAGCGAAGGTGTTTGCCATGAGTTTCGCCACCTTTAGCACGTTCTTCCCCGTAGATGAGACGCGCCACGCCGCCGAGCGCATCCCGGCGGGCGAGTACCTCAGCGCTAGCTATTATGAGCGCTGGCTCGCGGCCTTAGAGTTATTGCTCACCGAGCATGGTTGGCTCACCCCCGCCGAGATTGAAGACCGCATAACGCATCTCCGCCAGACGGAGAGCTAAAGCAGCCCCCAGTGTGTCAGCAACTCAGCAGCTTAGAACGATGACAATTGAAACCAGCAATCAATGTATGACCGCTGCGGCAGCTAAAGCGCTGTTGCAACAAGGCCTCAGCTGTCAGGTCAACAGCGACCTGCCGCCGCAGTTTCAGGTGGGTGATTTGGTGCAAGCCAAAGTCGTGCACCCAGCCACCTATACCCGCTTACCACGCTACGTGCGCGGTAAGGTGGGTACCGTCATGCAAGACCATGGGGTGTATGTCTTTCCCGATACGGTGGGGCAGCGGCTGGCCACGAAGCCCCAACATGTTTACAGCGTCCGATTTTCGGCGCAAGCGCTATGGGGTCAAGCGGCACCCGCGAGTGATGCACTCTATCTGGATCTGTTTGATGACCACCTCGAAGTGCCCTAATGTGATGAATCCGATATCTATGTCCTCACCCCAGCCCCCCTTGGACGCGGACGGCCATGCAGCGGAAGATGAACCCGTTTTTCAAGCGCCTTGGGAAGCCAAGGCATTTGCGATCGTGAATGCCTTGGCGGCCGATCGCCAATACAGCTGGACAGAATGGAACGATCAGCTCGTTCAAGAAATCGCCACGGCGGAATCTAGCACCGCCGACACACGCACCTAATATGAAAAAAGGATGCAGGCCTGCGCAAAGCTGCTGATCGCAAAGGGCCTGCTCGCTGCTGACGCGATCCAACAA
>CALCPB010000132.1 GCA_937897665.1 uncultured Halomicronema sp.
GGCCTGCAGTTTGGTGTTAGGCGGTGCAATTTACCTGGTGGCCAGCTCGCCGTTCACGAGTGCGTAGAGTAGGGGTGATAAGAGGAAGCGATCGCGCTGGTCGATCAGCACAATTTCGGTCGGCTCGCTCACATTCTGCGGTAGCGAATTCAGCCGTAGGGCGGTGTAAAGCCCGCCGAAACCGCCGCCTAGTATACAAATCCGTTTTGCTGACTCAGTCATAACTGCCCGACGTGATTGCGTTCTCTCTTTAAGATAATGGCCTACCGTGAGGAAGGGGCAGATTTGCGCTGGGGATTCCCGCCTGCCTTGACCGGCCTGCCCATGGCCTGGCCTCAGGACGCGGTTCGCGCCTCCTTGGAACGGCTCACCGGATCACGCCACTGCCTGGATTATCGTCATCGACCACCATGTTCACCGTTGCCTATGCCTGCATTAGCTTGCCGCTAGACCCCGAGGTCGATGCCGCCAGCTTTGGGCTACCAATCGATCGGCTGTACCTCGATCACTTCGACCAAGTCGAGGCTCGACCCGAGCTAACACGCCTGTTGCAAGCGTGTGCGCAGCAGCCTCCCGATTATCTCTACGTCAGACAGGTGGGTGAGTTGGGCAACTCCCTCAGCACCGTGCTGCAAACCATCCACCAGCTAGAGACGCAAGGCATCAAGATTGTGGCGATCGATGAGAGCTATGTCACCCCGACTGCCACGTCCTTCTCAGGTGTCGAAGTAGACGCCGATTCGGCGGCGGCCGATCGCGATCGCACAGCCCAGCTAGCTGAGACCGTATTAGCCCAACATCGCAGCCAACAGTTACGCGCCGGTCATGCCCGCAACCGCGTCAATATTTTGCCGCCGCCCGGTCGCGCGCCCTACGGCTATCGGCGAGGGCGCTATCGCTATGCCCTTGATCGCGCCACGGCCCCCGCTGTGAAATCTTTTTTTGAACACTTCATTCTCTACGGTTCGATTCGCGGCGCGGCGCGACAGTTAGAAAAAACCTACGGCAAACGGGTCTCTGCCTCGACGGCTCAACGCTGGTTGCTGCACCCGGTCTATCGCGGTGATTCGCGCTATCAAGACGGTCGCGTGATTCGCGATACCCACACGGCCATCATCTCTCGCGAAGAAGCGGCTCAAGTCGATCGCCTGCTGCGCCGCAACCGCAAGCTACCGCCGAAAACCGTCAGTGCGCGGCGATCGCTG
Organism: uncultured Halomicronema sp.; assembly: GCA_937897665.1. Lineage (GTDB taxonomy): Bacteria > Cyanobacteriota > Cyanobacteriia > Phormidesmidales > Phormidesmidaceae > Halomicronema. The sequence continues at coordinate 1,206 of CALCPB010000132.1, forward strand.
GCGGGGCTCGTTCAATGCCAAGCCTGCCAGAGCAAGCTCAAAGTGTCGCGGGTAACCCGACCCCGACAAACGCGAGAATATCTCTATCTGCGGCCCACGGCCTGCGATCGGGTAAAAAAGTGCCGGGCGATCGCTTTTGATGCGGTGCTGGCCCAGACGATTGAGGCTATTTGCACCCAACTGCCGCAAGCTGTGGACAATTTGCAAACACCTCCGGTGGGGGCCATTAAGGCGGGTTTAGTCAGTCAGGTTGAGCACAAGCAGCAGGTGCTCTCGCAGATTGCTGAGTTGCAGCAGCAGGGCATTTTGGATGAGGCCAGTGCCCAACTCCGCACCTACACGCTGCAGGGCGAACTCTCGGGGCTGCAGCAAGAGCTATCGCAGCTGCCGCCTGAAAATCTCAAGCAAATCGCCCAAACCCTCTCTTCCCGAGAATTTTGGCAAGATCTATCGGAGGTCGAAAGGCGCGTCTATCTGCGCGAGTTTGTCCGCGCTGTGTGGATTGTCCGCGATCAAGACGCCTGGCAGGTACAAGTGCAGTTTGTGTTTTGAGGACGCCGTTCTCGTCCTGAGGCCATTCGGCAACCAGTCCATCCTGCCAGAGCCACCAGGCAGAACACTCTGCAGCAGGGAATGCAAACAACGTTTAGTACATCACCTTGACGCCGTGGAACAGAATGACGGTGATGAAAAAATCGACGACAAATAGACCGACCCAAGTCGTCACCACTGCGGAGGTCGCAGCACGACCTAACCCTTTGCTGCAGGTGGTTGTGAGCCCCCACGTACAACCGGCCAGAGCAATCATTGCGCCGAAAATCACCGCTTTGAGCAATACGGCAATCAAATCTATTGGCTCTAGCAAGGTCTGCACTGATTCTAAAAAGATGGGGCCTTGCACCTGATAGAAAAAGTTGGCCGCAAAGAGACCGCCGCCGCCGCCAAACCCGAGCCCCACGATTGTGAGTACCGGCAACATGACGCAGCAGGCAACCACCCGCGGCACTACTAAATAATCGATCGGGTCGGTACGCAGCACCTTCAAAGCATCTAGCTGTTCGGTGATTTTCATGCTGCCGATTTCCGAGGCAAAGGCGGAGCCGACCTGGCCCGCTAAAATTGCCGCCGTCAAAATCGGGGCCAGCTCGCGGCAAAAGCCCAGGGCAAAGGCACCACCCAACGCATGAATGGCGCCAAATCGCGTCATCTCACGGGCCGTTTGAATTGAGAAAATCATGCCGGCAAACAAGTTGGTCATCAGCACGGGCGTCAGTGCGCCTGGCCCCGCCAGCACCATTTGCTCCATCACCCGGTTACGCCGCACCTTGCCGCGCAAAATCCGCATCAGCACCTGCCCGCCCAAAAACAGTCCCATCATGATGTGATAAGGGAAGGACGGTGTCTTGGGCATACCGTAGGGCGGCAGCGACATCTGCGTCTGACGGCGATCGCTGGCAGCATAGCTGTCAGGAGAACTCAACCGAAAAGGATTCAACATGGATGCACCGATTGCTTCATTTAGAGTGCCTGAGCTAAGCGCTAGAACGACAAGTTGCAGCCAATCACTTTAAGCGGATGAACAAGTGACCAATCTTCTTCCAGTCGCTGCCCGAACAATCGCTATCCCAGAAATTCAGGAATTAGACACAGGCTGACGGCAAGAGTGAGTCAAAAAATAGCATATTGTCGGTCTAACCATTGATCACGCCCGCGATCGCCGATTGGCTGCAACCATTGTTGACCAACAGCGGCGGGGGGTGACAATTGTTAACACATTAATAAGATCTGAAAAAGTCTCCGGGGATGGCGCGATCGCCGGTTTTTATCCTTCTCACACTCACAGGGCAGGCAGTCTCTGTAAAGTGGACTGACGGCTTACTCGGGCTTGAGTGCCCGAAT
>CALCPB010000133.1 GCA_937897665.1 uncultured Halomicronema sp.
CCTCTTTGCCATCTGAGCCGACGCGAAACGGCACTTGAGCCCAGGCCACTAATTCCCCGGTATCGGTCGAGTCGATGACGATCATTCGCTTGCCCGGCGGCGCTTGGAGGCGAATAGGAATCTTCTCATACTGGTCAGTGCTCGACCAGGCATACCAGTCATAGAGTTCGCGCGAAAGCCGCCCTTTGGGTAGGTATTGCGGATTTTTAGGCACCCGCTTGACCGCGTAGACCGCCGTAATATTACGCCCGGCGGTGTCAAAGGCAGCCCCCTTAAAAGCGGTCGAGGTGGCCCAGCGACTATTGGGGGAGGCCCTCACAGCATTCTGCAAAAAGCTTTCAGCAGCGGCAGCTCCCTTCTCGGGTAGAAAGCAGAGGTCGCCGACCCAGCAGCTATTCGTCTCATAGGTAAACTGGCGATCGCTCATGCCCGTCCAGGCCGGCAAGTCAATTGGCTGACTTCGAATCAGGCGTTTGAAGTCACGCCAGCTAGGCGAAAAATTTTGCTGCCCTCGCATGGTGCGCGATTCATCAATCGCAGATACGCCCTGTGAGCTGATCTGCCCGCCCAACCAGGGGGTCAGTTCAATCAAGCAGGTTTGAGCGCCCGTACCCATGGCGTGAGCCGCGGCCCCGACCCCCCCTAAGGAACCGCCGACCACCACGACTTCGCATTCCCACACCTCTTGGGCACGGGGCAGCGGCGAGAGATTGGGGCGGCCGTTGGCTGCATGAATGTCATCTAACCCCACCAAGACCGGGCTATCGGTCAGCGACTGCCCAATCGTCGCCATCGCCACGGGCACTTCTAGATAGCCGTAAGCGACATGAAACGCTTCTAACAACAGAATGCCACCCAACACCCCGCCCAAAGCAGCCATCGATAGCAGCGTCATGCGACGTTTGCGTTGTCTCCGCTTGACGGCGCGGTGGCGATAAAGGCGGCGCGTGACCATTGCAGGGAGGTTCTTAAAGGTGTCTAAACGTCTCAGAGTGTAGCAACAGAAACTCTGGACGGGGCACTTTGTGACTAATTATTCGAGGCAAATTCAATTTCAGACGAATATTTCGAGATGGCAGTCCCTGCCGTCTATCTCAGCTACCTGTCCGCAAAGGCCCTGCCGATAAACACTCTCAGCGATCGAACGCCCAATTCATTCCGGCAATAACGGAGAGCAAAGGAGCCGGGTAGCCCGAGTTATCAGCTAGCTTCAGAGAATCAAGCCGGGCATTAAGGTATAAAAACTTACATTATGGTTAACGCGGGGTTCTGAGATCCCGCTGAGCGATCGCCCTCAGGGACACAGGTTACCGAAGTGGTTGCTTAGGGTTTTGAACTCGGCCCCCTGCGCCTTGGCCACCCCAATCGAAGCTGCCAGCCCGTGTAAAAGCCTTTGCTCAGCAGCAGTGAGCGAAGTCGGTCGCGGCCACTGACCATCGTGAAACACAATGATGCGCCCCTGCCCCGTCACTACCGTCTGCACAATCTCTGCCACAGTCGAGTCACTGTGGATCGAGATCTCATTGAACATGGCGATACACATGCCATGGGCGTGAGCCAGGTCAACCACCGCTTGGTCTTAGCTCCCATAGGGCGGGCGAAACCAGCGAATGCGTAGATTGGGCAACTGCCAGTGGAGGAGTGCCAGACCGTCAGCAATCTCCTGTTTTTTCTGCTCCCAAGATAAGGTCGTGAGGTTGGCATGGCTGTAGGAATGCAGGGCTAATTCATGCCCCTCAGCGACGATGCGCTCAATCAATTCAGGCCACATGGCCGCGTTGCGGCCCAGGACAAAAAAAGTCGCCTTGACGTCATATTCTTGCAGAATGTCGAGAAGCAATGCCGTAGCTTTGGGGCGAGGGCCATCGTCAAAGGTTAAAAATATTTCCGGTGAGCGATCGCTGAGCCAGTCGCGAATGGTGTCTTGGGTTAGATCAACGCCCCCCAGCACCGGCGGCTGCAGCGGCAAAGGAATTATTGGAAATGCCGGGTTGATGCCAGTGAGGGTCACCGGGTCGACGGCACCCAGCATCGAACTGACGGGACGAGTCCTTTCAATCGACGGCTCCGTAGCGGGATAAACGCGGTTGACCAACAGGCCCAAGAACGCCGAAATCACCATCCCAAATAAGCATTTCTTGAAGGATGGCATCATCCTGAACGCATCGCCGGTAGCGGCAAATTACAGCGGCTTATACTGCCAGATTATCCTTGAAATCGCCGACCAGAGAAAACAGCTTCAACAAAAATTCTCATCTAGTGAATGGCCAGACGGAGTCGGCTCTCAAGCTGATTGATTGACTTCTTGGCTCCCCTGGTCGCGTTTTCCAGTCTTGGGGCGACATCCTGTAAACGTTCGCTGCAGTAGCTTGACAACCCCAGCTGTGCCCGCCTACCTTAGGCCATGCTCCCGTAGTTTGGAGCATGATACTAATGACGGTGTCAAACAACGCGATTTCAGGGTGTTGAGCTTTACAGGCGGTTGGATGATCAGCCGGTCGCTCGTGACTAGCCAAGCCGTCCTGGCTAGCCGCTAGTCAAACCAGCGGCATCAATGCGAGTTTGCGCTCAAATCACTTCCCCAAGACCCCAGTATGGTCAGTCGGGATTTGACAGGTTCTCATTCCGACTTATCAGGGCAGCTATTGTTGAGCCCCTCCCTAACGCCTGTGACCAGTTTCGAGTCCCCCTATTTTCCCGGTTGCTCCGATGTTAAAAGCTTTTACCAAAGCTGATTACCTGATTCGAGAACCCCTGCTGGGTCTGCGGCGTGGCGGGTGGATGAACTGGGCCGCGATTAGCACCATGACTGTACTGCTATTTTTGTTTGGCGAC
>CALCPB010000134.1 GCA_937897665.1 uncultured Halomicronema sp.
ACGCAGGGGAGTCAAGGGGCAGGGGAGCCAGATCTGTAGTCTTGTTTTAGAGAATCGGTATAACAGGATTTCTCCGCTCACATTGCTGCGCTGTGGCTCCTTTCTGGGGGATGATGAGGGCAGCTTTACGGATGTGTTGCTAACCGACGGGCTGGCTGTTGTGATTGATATTGTGCAGGTGGATGCCTTTACTGACCGCCCCTTTGCCGGTAACCCAGCGGTGGTGTGTATTTTGCCCCAAGCGGCTGATGCCGGATGGATGCAGGCGATCGCGGCGGAGATGAACCTGTCAGAAACGGCGTTCTTGTATCCTCACCATGATGTTTATCAGCTGCGCTGGTTTACCCCCGCCACTGAGGTCGCGTTGTGCGGGCATGCCACGCTGGCCAGTGCCCATGTGCTTTGGAGTCAGGGCGCTCTCGACCCGACTGCCGAGGCCCGGTTTCACACCCAAAGTGGGCTGCTGACGGCCACCCAAAACGACGGCTGGATTACACTCAACTTTCCGGCGCAGCCCGTGACGGCAACCTCCGCCCCGCCGGAATTGCTCAAAGCTTTGCGCGGGCTGCAGCCGGTCGCTGTCGGCTATGGCGGTACGCGAGCATCGACCTATTTGGCCGAGCTCCCTTCAGAAGACCATGTGCGATCGCTGCAGCCTGATTTGGCCATGATGCGGCTGTTGCCTGCCCGAGGCGTGATCGTGACCGCCCGCGCCGAGGCCGCCGCCGTTGATTTTGTCTCGCGCTATTTTGCGCCCGCGATCGGGGTGAATGAAGACCCGGTCACCGGCTCAGCCCACTGTACGCTGGTGCCCTATTGGCAAACGCAGCTCCACCAATCTGAGTTTTTGGCGCAGCAGGTTTCGGCCCGAGGCGGTACGTTGAAGCTGCAAGCGCGGGGCGATCGCGTCTTCATCACCGGTCAGGCTGTGACTGTGATGACCGGAACGTTACTCTCTTCGCCTCCTGCTGACCCGTCCGCTGCCTAACCCGTAATCCCCCATACCGGTATGAATGAAGACATTGCCCATCGGGTATTTTTTGAACTCCATGCTGATCTGCCGCGAGAAGGCCCTGGTGATAACCATTTCACCACGACTGCGTTTAATCTGCTGCCGCCCTTACCGCCGCAGCCACGCCTTTTAGACTTGGGCTGTGGCCCGGGCATGCAGACCGTGCAGCTGGCGCGACTCACTGACGGCCACATCACGGCGGTCGATCTGCACCAGCCCTTTTTAGATCAACTGCAGCAAGCTTTGGACAAGACGGATTTTGGCGATCGCGTGACGCCGCTCCAGGCTGATATGGCCGAGCTGCCCTTTGCGCCCGAAAGCATTGATCTGATTTGGGCTGAGGGCTCTGCCTACATTCTGGAATTTGGTTGTGCGCTGCGGACCTGGCGATCGCTGCTCAAGCCGAGCGGTTATCTGGTTGCCTCCGAAATTTCCTGGATTCGCCCCGATCCCCCCCAGCCCGTCCTCGACTTCTGGGCTGAGGAATACCCCAACATGCAAAGCCTAGAAGCCAATATCACGCTGATCAAAGGCTTGGGCTATTTGCCCACGGCCCATTTTTTGCTGCCCGAGGCGGCTTGGTGGCAGCATTACTACACTCCGCTAGAGCAGCGCGTTCAAACCTTGCAGGCTCAGTATGCCGACAATCCCGATGCCCTCGCCGTCATTGAGTCTCACCAGCAAGAAATGGACCTCTATCGCCGCTACTCCGACTACTACGGCTACGTCTTCTACATCATGCAGGTTGACTCGCTGAACCCGCCCTCAACGCTTTCTCTCGGCACTGAAGGGTAGAACTGTGTCCCCCGCGGCTACCTGGGTTCCCTGGCATTTGCCAAATGGCAGGGGGGCACCGATAACTGAGGATTTAGATCAGAGCGGCTCTTCACCGGTTGGCTCTCGGCTGGCTAAACACAAACCACCACAGCTCTAGGCCGATTAGGCCCAAGCCGCCGCCGGTCACTAGAGCTTTGAGCCACAGCGGCTGCTCAATTTGCTGAAATTCGGCGGTGGGTGCGCTGTTGTGGGAGTTTATTTGGGCCGGTGTGCCGATGGCCAATCCGAGCACAAGCAGCAAGCCAATGAAGCTACTGAAGAGAGTGGAGCGGTGGCGCATTGAGTCATCCCCATTTGCAAAACTACAGCTCGACATTGGATTTCCCCGTTTCGAGGCTCATTTCTGGTTTTCGGTTGAATCTGCGATCGCCGCCGGGGGCAGCGGGAATCAACGAAGCGGTCTCAGGGCAAGGCGATCGCCCCGAGAAATAGCCCAGTTAGGCATCAAACCGAGGCCGAAACTGGCGCAGTCGCAGCGCATTTGTCACCACCGATACTGAGCTGAAGGCCATCGCCGCCCCAGCCACAATCGGACTGAGCAACCAGCCCAAAACGGGGTAGAGCACACCGGCGGCAATGGGAATCCCAGCCACGTTGTAGACGAAGGCAAAAAACAGGTTTTGCCGAATATTTTGCATCGTGGCGTGGGAGAGCTGAATGGCGGTGACGATGCCGTGCAAATCTCCAGAAATTAACGTGATGTCACTGGCGGCGATCGCCACATCCGTGCCTGTGCCAATCGCGATGCCGACATCGGCCTGAGCTAAGGCGGGGGCATCGTTAATGCCATCGCCCACCATTGCCACCCGCTGGCCGGTGCGCTGCAGGGCCGCAATCTGAGCGGCTTTTTGATCCGGGCGCACTTCAGCCATGACCTGGCGAATGTTGACCTCGCGGGCGATCGCCGCCGCCGTGCGGCGATTATCGCCTGTGAGCATAACCACCTCTAGCCCCAGGCTTTGCAACCGATCAATTGTCTCAGCCGCTGATGGCTTCACTGCATCGGCAATGCCTAAGACGGCTTCCACCTGTCCATCTATGGCCAGCCAAACCGCAGTTTTGCCCGCCTGCTCTAGCTGATCCCAGGCGGCTTGGAGCGGTTGGGTATCAATGCCCAATTCTGCCATCCAGCGATAGGTGCCCATCTGCACCCAGCTTCCGGCGATTTCCCCTTGGACGCCACTGCCCGCGATCGCCGCAAAGTCTTGCGCTGCCACCAAGGTGACCTGTTGACGGTGGGCATAATCCACCACTGCCGCCGCTAGGGGATGCTCGGAGAGTTGCTCTAGGGAACCGGCGAGTTTGAGCAGGGCCAATTCATTGCCGTTGGCCGTGCCCTTAACCGTGATGAAATCAGTGACGCTGGGCTGGCCGCGGGTGACGGTGCCGGTTTTATCCAGCACGATGGTTTTGAGGCTGTGGGCCAGTTCCAGGCTTTCGGCCCCTTTGATCAAAATGCCCTGCTCGGCCCCTTTGCCCGTGCCCACCATAATCGACGTCGGCGTCGCCAGACCCAGCGCACAGGGGCAAGCGATAATCAACACGCTGACGGTAGTGATCAGCGCCAGCGTGACATTGCCCACCAGGGTAAACCACACCACAAACGTGACAATGGCCAGGGTGATGACGGCAGGCACAAACCAGCCCGTGATCTGGTCGGCCAAGCGCTGAATCGGCGCTTTGGAGCCTTGGGCCTGCTGCACGAGTTTAACGATCTGCGCCAAAAAGGTGTCTTTACCGACCCGCGTGGCCCGAAACTGAAAGCTGCCGGTCTGGTTCAACGTCGCGCCGATTACCTCGTCGCCCGCCTGCTTGCGCACCGGCTGGCTTTCCCCCGTCACCAGGGCTTCGTCTAGAGTGGAAGCCCCTTCAATGATTTCGCCATCAACGGGGACTTTTTCACCCGGTCGTACCAGCACGATATCGCCGACCACGACGTCGGCGATCGCTACGTCCACCGGCTGTCCCCCCCGCAGGATGCGGGCCGTTTTGGCCTGCAGGCCCATCAATTGTCGAATTGCTGCTGAGGTTTGGCGGCGGGCGCGACGTTCGAGCAGTCGGCCCAACAGCAACAGGGCAATAATGACGGCGGCGGCTTCGAAATACACGTCTGGCCGCAGCCCCTGAGCGACAAACCATTGCGGGTAGAGTGTCGGCCAGAGGGAATAGAGGAAGGCCGTGCCGGTGCCGATCGCCACTAGGGTATCCATTGTGGCGGTGTGACGCTTGAATGCCTTACCCGCATTGATAAAGAAGCTGCTGCCCGCCCACACCATCACCGGCGTTGTGAGCACGAGCTGAAGCCAGGCATTATGCAGCCACATGGGCCAGCCGGGAATCATCAGCCCAGTCATGGCGGGCACCGAGCCGATGACTAACAGCGCACTGATGGCGCCACTAAAGATGACTTTTCGCCGCAACTGTCGATCTGCGGCCGTTCGTTCCCGTTGTTCTTCGTCCGCTGCCGGTGCTAACACATCATCGGTAGTCGCTTGGGCACCATACCCCGCCGCCGCGATCGCGGCTTGAATTTCGTCCGCGCTGGTTTGCTGAGCGTCATAGGTGACGGCGGCCTGCTCTGCCCCAAAGTTGACGCTGCCGGTGCTGACGCCGGGCACTGCAGCGATCACCTTTTCAATATTGCGGGCGCAACCGGCACAGCTCATGCCTTGCAGCTTAAACAGTTGTGTGGCCATGGCGGCCTCCTTGAGGAAATGGTGGCGATCGCGGCTTTGATGGCCGTTTACAAAACTGTCGTGGCGATACTCACCCCGGTTGAGTTTTCCGCTCGGTGGTTACTTGGTCGTTGTCTCAACCCCTTGTCTTGCCGGAGTCACGGTCTGTATACAGGCCGCACAGATCAAATCGGGCACCGTCAACGCTACCGTCATCGACAGGATGCCTAAACCGGGATTAACTTCATTCTTG
>CALCPB010000135.1 GCA_937897665.1 uncultured Halomicronema sp.
GCACTGCGAGAATGCCGACAAAGGGGGAGCCAGCGGAGATCGGACCCGCCAAAAATGCTGCTGGAGCCGCATAGGAAGGCTTATAGGCTTTGAAATCTGCAACTTGAATCGCGCCCCGATCAGGATTATCCTGCACCGCTGCGACGATCTTGGCTAAATTGCTGCGGCTGTAGGGACCATAGTCTAGATTAGTGGCGTAATCCGTTTCTTTATAGACAGAATAGACAATGTCTGATGTGTGGGGATCAATCAGAAAAAAGTCATAGTAGCCAAACTTTTGAATGAGGTTTTGAAACAGGTGATGGTACCGGTTATGAACAGCGGTGTAAACGCTGTCATCACTGGCCTCTGTCAGCGCATCCTTATGCCCCACGGGATGGGGATTGGCAGCGATGTAGTGATATTGCAGATAACGGGCGGCATTGCCTTTAGGGGCGTAGGTTTCATAATTCGGCGTACCCGCAATATGTTCGGTCAACTTGGGAAAAAAGTTCTGCCCATAATAATCACGAATGGCATTGTCCCAGTCGGTCGGAGTTGTTGCTTGGTTGAGCTGGTCATAGGCCGCATCAAACTCCTGTACCGCCGATACCACCATGCGGTCTTCACAGAGCGTTTCCACGTGGTTTTTGAAGGTGGTGAAATAGGATTCAATCTGATAGGCCTTCGACGCCCTCACGCTTGTGAGATGGTCAAAAATATTTTGCTTGAGCTCTGCCCGCGCCCAGTTCCACCCTAAGAGGCTGATCGAAATAATCGAAATCAGGCTAACACCCAGCAACATCACCTGAATTTTTGACTTAATGCTGAGATGACGCAGTCCAATCATGACGGTAATCCATAGGGTGACAGCTGCAGCGTTAATCAGAGAATATCAGATGGATAAAAATTGCCAGATACTGATGTTTAGAGGACTCGTTGACGGCTAGGCCGCAACAATAAAATCGGCCTAATGACCTCTGAGATCTAAACGCTTGCTCGGTGTGCGGGTTTCTGATCAACGACTCAGACCTAACAAAGCTTCCACAACCGCTGACGTACAGAACTAGCTAATTCTTGTTTAGCAAGATGCTCTATTCCAACAGTGAGAGATCTTTCTTCCTCGGAGATAAGGCTCCCATTTTATGCTTTCGAGCACTGGAAAATTAAACTCGAAAAACTCTGGACGGCCTAAGTAAAATGTTTCGACTGTGGTCAACATAGTTGTTTCTGCAAGTAAGATGATTGCCAATCTGAAGCCGCAATTGTCAGCGACTACTCCTAGTCAAAAGGCCACATCTGATCACTGGCGCACACTCGGTGTGCAGGCATGAGGATGACGTTGCGGTTATATCTGTCACGGTTCCAAATTCACATACAGCTAGAGCTGGTCATCGCTGGGCTGTCTGACGCTGAGCTACCACGAGCGGTTAACCCAGGCGTCGGGACGGCAGTAACCGCTGAGTTGTTAGCCCTCTAGTCCTCTTGGCTGCCAATGCAGAAGCATCCGATCCGGGCGCGGATTTCTGGCTGGTGGTCGATGGAATTGCGGCGGCTAATGCAACAGTTTCGGAGCTTGTCGGGTGGGTCAGCGCTCCAAAGATCGCTCAAAACCCCAACCAGAGAGCTATCTGACCCACCGCCCCCAGCAATGTATAGCCGCCCCTTTTGCATCATTTGGAGGAGAATGTCATGACGCGATGGAAGATGGGTCTCTAGTGCTGATTCAAGAAGTGCTCGGCTTCAGCCTGGAAGATCTCTACAAGCTCTGGCTCCATGTAGCGGTACTCATCGGGAATATCCAGCACCTCAACAAGCTTATCGGCGACAAGGGAACGAAACTTCTCCCGTAACCGTTGGTGGTGCTGGGATTCCATCACAAAGATGTAGTCAGCCCATTGAATATCCTGAGCGGTCACCTTTCGCCGGGCTTTGTCACTAGTGCCTGCCGATCGCACCTGTAAAGTCGGATACTGGCGCCAGACCGCTTCCGCCGTCGGACTGCGCCACTGATTGCGACTACAGATAAACAGGATATTCATGGTGTCCCCCTCGCGATCGCTTGCCTCACCGCGTTAGCCCCAAACCCTTGATTCACCAGATAGTTAGACTAGATGACCGATTCACTCTTTGAATAAAGAAAACTCAACGTTTTCCCCCGCTTCTAATTTTTCGCCCTTAGGCTCAATACTGTAAGCAGGTTCCGTATTCTTTGGTCATGCTCAAAGCTCCCCCTTCTGCTGATGCCGCCGTGCCGCAAGACCGCGCCGATCGCATGCCGCCACCTCATCAATCCTATGTGTTTGACGTCGGCGGGATGAAATGCGCCGGCTGCGTGCGGGCGGTGGAAAATCAGCTGACCGCCTGCGACGGGGTGGTGACGGCCACGGTGAACCTGATTACCGAAGTGGCCGTGGTGGAAGCGGCCAGCGAACCGGCGATCGATCCGCAATCCCTGGCCGATCGCCTGACCAAATCCGGCTTTCCCGCACAGCTGCGAGCCAAAGCCGCCGATGGTGAAAGCAGCACGTCGGGGTTGACCGATTGGCTAGTGCGCAAACAGCAAGAAAATCGCGAGCAGCTCCAGCGGTTGGCGATCGCCCTGATTTTGCTAGCGCTCTCAACGATGGGACACCTGCATCATCACTTTGGCTGGGTGGCGATTCCAGTGTTGAGTGACCTGTGGTTTCACTTTGCCCTGGCGACCTTGGTGTTACTGTGGCCGGCACGCGGCATTTTAGTCGATGGCTGGCAGGGGGCTCGTCACCTCATGCCCAACATGAATACGCTGGTGGCGCTGGGGGCATTGAGTGCCTACGGGGCCAGCGTAGTGGCGCTGCTGTGGCCCCAGTTGGGGTGGGAATGTTTTTTTGATGAGCCGGTGATGCTGCTCAGCTTTATTTTGCTGGGACGGACTCTAGAGCAGCGGGCGCGGTTTCGGGCGACGGATGCGCTGCGATCGCTGATGGCGCTGCAACCGGCCAAAGCGCGCCTGATTGGCATGCCCGATGCGGCGGGAGTGACGCAGCCAGGTGTGGAGATTCCTGTCAGTGCGGTGCAGTCGGGCGAATGGCTGCAGGTGCTGCCAGGGGAGACGATTCCGGCTGATGGGGTGATTGTGGCGGGGCAAACCACGATTGACGAGTCAATGCTCACAGGCGAATCGATACCAGTCGAAAAAGCGCCCGAGGCGGCGGTCGTGGCCGGTACCCTGAACCAGACTGGCGCGATCGCCCTCAAAGTAACGCAAACCGGCGGCGCAACTGTGCTGGCGCAGATGATTCAGCTAGTGGAAGCGGCCCAAACGCGTAAAGCGCCGATTCAGCGGCTGGCTGACGTGATTTCGGGCTATTTCACCTACGGGGTGCTGACCATCGCGACCCTGACGTTCTTATTTTGGTATTTTGTCGGCCTGGCCGTTTGGCCCCAAGTCATGAATAGCGCCCTGGGGGCAATGCATGCCGATCATGTGATGACGCTGCAGTCGTCCTCGCTGCTGATCAGCCTCAAGCTAGCGATTGCCGTGCTCGTGATTGCCTGCCCCTGTGCGTTGGGGCTGGCAACCCCGACGGCGATTTTGGTCGGCTCGGGACTGGGAGCCGAACGGGGCCTGCTGATTCGCGGTGGCGATGTGCTCGAAACGCTGAGCCAGATTGACACTGTCGTATTTGACAAAACCGGTACTCTGACCCAGGGGCAGCCGCAGGTCACTCACTGTCAGGCGCTAGACGCGTCGCTGACCGACGACGAGTGGCTCGCCCTAGCGGCAGCGGCAGAAAGCGGCACCCAACATCCGCTGGCGATCGCCATTCAGCAGGCGGCGGCAGCGCAATCTTTGGCGTTCCCCACCGCGACGGATTTTCAAACTCAGCCGGGTCGGGGCATTGCTGCCACGGTGACCCACCAAGGTGTTGCCCAACCAGTTTTCATCGGCAACGCCGATTGGTTGGCGCAGCAGGGACTGGCCATTCCCGAGGCGGCGACTAAGGCCATGATGGCGATCGCGCCCGGCCATACGACAGTGTACGGTGCCCTCGCCGGGCGCGTTGTGGGCCTGATAGCCGTGGCCG
>CALCPB010000136.1 GCA_937897665.1 uncultured Halomicronema sp.
CTGGGCGCATTCGATTCTCAAGAGAAGCTCCATTTCGTGCCTTGATTCAGCAAATTATCGACTTAACTCAAAAAGTCAGGTTCTAGAATTATGAAATCACTCCTCATTCAGTTATTGGTATTACCCCGTGGGCTCCTGTGCTTAGGCGTACTTTGCAGTGCTAGCTTGATGCTTCTGAGCGTGCCGGTTGAAACGCTCGCCGACGGTTCGGGTGGTGATGAGTTTCCTGGGCAACGCCAAGGTGGCGGCACCCATATGCGCCTATTGCCTGCAGACCGACTGTAAGCTCCTCAAACTCCATATTTTGATTTCAAAGACTGGCGGGTGCACCCTTGATGATTAATGGGTGGCCCGCCAGTTCGTCGTTTGAGGGTACCCTTTAAAGGTTACGAATTGTTTTTTTAGTGCTATCACCTTGAAAAATAGACGTCAAACAATTAGCCCCCGGTGCGCATTGACCCGGAATTCGTTCAGTGGGTGAGTAACTATAATCAAGAGCCTTTATTGTTCCATCCTTTAAAGGCTGAACCTCAATCAATGTGGCTCACATGGTGCGATCTCCCGTCAGGCTCTACAACCAAGCTAAACCGCTAATTACCCGAATTACTCAGGCCATTCCTTTCAGTGGCCGCTCCATCTTAATCGCCACCTTGGTGGCCACCACCTTCATTACGGGGGCCAAGAAACTGGGTGGTTTGCAGCGGTTTGAATTATTTATTTTTGACTCTTTAGTGCGGCTCAAAGCGGACGCCGGCAGAGACTCGCGGTTAGTCATTGTCGGCATCACTGAGACAGACATTCAGGAGTATGGGCATCCCCTTTCTGATCAAAAAGTTGCCGACGTTTTAGAGATCATTCAGCAGCATGACCCCAAAGTGGTGGGTCTCGATATTTATCGCAAAACCTTCCATCCGCCCGGGCGAGAGGCGCTCAATCAACAGCTGGCGGCGGATAATCTCATCGCCATTACGAACGTTGGCACCGATACAAATATTGATCGGGTGCCCCCGCCAGATGGGGTGCCTTGGGAGAGGATTGGCTTTAACGATCTCAGTGTCGATCCGGATGGGGTGGTGCGCCGCAGCCTCTTGTTTGTCAATGCGCCTAACCAGCCTTACTATTCGTTTGCCTTGAGAACGGCTTTGGCGTATTTGCCCGGTCAAGACAATGCTTTTGCCCATGATGATGAGGCCCTTTATCTGAACGAGCAGCCGATTCTGCGACTTGGTGCCCGTTCTGGTGGTTACGAAAAGGTTGATTCTCGCGGGTTTCAAACGCTGCTGCGATTTCGCTCGCGCAGTGCCCCGGCCGAGCAGATTTCCATTGCGGATGTGATGGCCGGTCGCTTTGATCCGGCCCTGTTTGACGGCAAAATTGTGCTGATTGGGTCGGTTGCGCCCAGTCTCAAAGATGAGTTTTTTACCCCCTACAGCGCTAATCGGGTGAACCGATTTACGATGTCAGGCGTCATCGTGCATGCACAAATGATTAGCCAACTGCTCGACATTGCGGAAGGTCGGCCCGCGCTATATCGCTTTTTGCCCGCTTGGGGCGAGTTGATGTGGCTGATTTTTTGGGCCAGTTTGACCAGCGCCGTAACGTGGAAGATTCGCCGTCCCGAGATGCTGGTGGTGGCTAGCGTGACCTTTACCTTGGCAATTTTTGGCCTTGGCTGGATATGTTTGCTAGAACTCGCCTGGCTGCCGATCTTTGAGCCGCTATTAGGGATTTTTGTCGCGGGCGGCCTAGTAATTGCACAAAAATCGATCTACCGCTCTACCTACGATAGTCTGACTGATCTGCCGGGCCGAGAGGTTTTTCTGCTGCACATTCAGCGGGCGCTGAACAATCAACAAGAGAATCCGGTGATTGTGGCGTTTCTCGATATTGATCGCTTTCAGATCATCAACAAGAGCTTGGGGCATTTTGCGGGCGATCGCGTGCTGATGGCGATCGCAAAGCGCTTGCGCAAAATGCTGGGAGAACATGCCCAAATTGCTCGGGTGGGCGGCGACGAGTTCGCCATTCTGTTCTACAACAGCAGCCAGAGTGAGGTCAAAATCTTTTTGAATGAGATGCGCTCTGAGCTGTCAAGTCCGCTGATGTTGGGCAAGCATCGTCTGTCGATTACGGCGAGTGTGGGGCTGGCGATTACCCAGGCTCACTACGGACAAACCCCGTTAGAGCTGTTGCGCGATGCCCACACCGCCATGTACCGCGCTAAAGCGCTGAAAGAGGCGCAGTATCAAGTATTCTCCAACGATATGCGAGAGGAAGCTGTGGCCCGCTTAGATCTGGAGAGTGACTTGATCAAGGCGCTAGAAGACAAGGAATTCTCGCTGTTTTATCAACCGATTATTCATCTGGCGACGAACCAAGTCACGGGCTTTGAAGCGCTGATTCGCTGGAAGCAAGAGAAACGCGGGCTGATCTCGCCGAATGATTTTATTCCGGTGGTGGAAGAGACTGGCATGATTATTCCACTAGGAGAGTGGATTCTCAAAACGGCCTGTTACCAAATGCGCGCTTGGCATCAGCAGTTTCCTCATTTGCCGCTGAAAATGAATGTCAATCTGTCGCGGCGACAGTTTGATCAAACGGATTTGGTGCCGCAGATTGAAGCTGTGTTGTCAAAGCTCCAGTTGCCCGGACACCGGCTCCAGCTGGAAATTACGGAAAGCATGATCATGCGAGACGTGGAGGCGGCTCACAATTTGATGCTGCGGCTCAAATCTTTGGGCATTCAACTCGCGATCGATGACTTTGGCACGGGGTATTCATCTCTGAGCTACCTGCATCGCTTCCCAACGGACACCTTAAAAATAGATCGGTCTTTTGTGAGCAGCATGGAGAATAGTGCTGAAGACAGAGACATCGTGCAGACCATCATTAGTCTCGGGCAAAAACTCAATATGAATTTGGTGGCGGAGGGGATTGCCAGCACTGAACAGTTGGCGCTGCTGACTAAAGCCGGTTGCCATTATGGACAGGGTTTTTACTTTTCCAAGCCGATGCCCGCGCGCGAAGCAACTGTCTTTCTAGAAAACAGTCTGATCGAACAGATCCCTCATTCCCTCAAATCTTGAACTGGCCGGGGCTCAAAAAGAGCGTCCTGATTGCCAGGGGGAGCTCTGAAAGCTTGTGACAGTGATCGTTTTGGATGGCTGAACCCAGGGATGATTCGTGAGATTTTGACGAATCATCCCTGGGATGGCCCTCAAGCGGGAGCGCGCGAAAGGGGACAGAGCAGAGTGATCAGACTTGGCTACAGATCCGTACTACTGACTGTTACGATCACCCGTGATGTTCTCTGGCAGAAGTCGGAAGTCGGAGTTGAAAGGTCAATCAGAGGACGATTTCGGGCATCTGGAGTGACCGATCAAACTGCAGCATGCTGTAGCCATAGGTTTAGCGCACCACTACACTATCGACATTCCGTCACCGTCTCTGAGTAGTTTTGCTGCTCAGACCGATCAAACGATATTTGAGACACCGTGTCGTCAGGGGTGAGCACCAGGGTCGCGGTGTAGAGCACCAAGAACTGTGCATCTCTGCCACGATTAAATTCAATGGCGCAGTTCGCATACATCTCACGATTCTGTTCGCGTTCGACGCTATCAAAGTCAATCTTGGCTTGGGCGTCTAAGATTTGGGCATACGATAATGCCGTCTCTTTATCGATCGGCTCACTGAGGTATAGAGAGACGTTAGCAGCGCCAAAATCGTACGGGATTGAAATTAGCTGGGCGTCTTTAAAGGACTCGTTGCGATAGGCACAAGTGACGCCACAGCGAGAACTGTCCTGCGCCTGCTGAATTAACTCACTCAGTATTGTCGCGCTGAGCTGCTGATTGCCGTAAGTTGTGGTGACACTATTGGTCGATAGAAGATCCCACAATCGGGGCTCTCCATCCTCTGAGAACTCGACATAAGCAGACATGACGCCTCCAGCGGTGAGCACCCGATCCGTGTAGACAAAGGTGAATAGGCAGGAGTTGTCCTCTGGGGAACAAGATTGAATTTCATCAAATCCTTGCGCCTGCATTTGCTGAACTCTCGGATCGTTCCAGTCGAGTCGGCGTGCGACATGCTCAGAGGAGCTAGGTACCCAGCCTTGAGCGATGAGATCGGCGCGCGCTTCTGTATAAGGCACGCCGCCTGAGTGCATGCCCTCTGGCACAGCCGCTTGTAAAAGGGCGTTAAAGCCCCAAAATGCCTCTTCACAAGGCGTATCGCGGGCTGCTTCTACGGCCTCGGCAGCCAGTTTGGCTTTCTCCGGCGAAACACCGTC
>CALCPB010000137.1 GCA_937897665.1 uncultured Halomicronema sp.
TGGTCAGCCGGCATGGCAAGCTTCCCTACTGGCGATCGCCTGTGGGTTGCTATCTTGTGCGGTGGTGGTGGGCATTTGGGAAATGGCTGGTCGTGATCCGGCCAATCCGGTCACTCAGGTCTTGCCGCCGCCCTCCCAATTTTTGCCGGTGTTGTTTGAAAGCGACTTCAAAGTTGGCCTGGGCTCGCAGTCGGCTTCCATTTATCAGTCGGTCTTGGTCACGTTGATCCGCGTTTCTTTGGGCATGGCGATCGCCTTTGTCGGCTCCATTGCCTGCGGTTTACTCATCAGTCTTTCCAAATGGTCAGAGTTGTTCATCTTGCCCCTGCTAGGGTTGATGGCGCCGATCGCGCCCATTGCTTGGGTGCCCTTAGCACTCGTCGTCTTTGGCGTGAGTAATTTGACCGCCATCTTCATCGTGTTTATGGGCGTGTTCTTTACGCTGACGATTGCCACGGTGGCAGAGATTAAGCGGATTCCGGCACCGCTGTTAATGACGGCTGAAAATTTGGGCGGTGGCAGCTTTAACCGCTGGCGTTGGGTGATTATTCCGGCGGTGCTGCCCGGTGTGTTTACCCTCTTGCGACTGAACTTTATCGCCGCTTGGATGGCCGTGCTAGCCGCTGAGATGACCGGATTGCGAGATGGCTTAGGCACAGTGGTGATGACGGGGCGCAACCTGTTCAACAGTGATCTCATTTTGTTAGGCATCTGCATCATTGGCATCACCGGCTTCGCCGTTGATCGTTTACTGCTACTGATCCAGCGCAAGTTTTTTTGGTGGCAGGTTTAACGGATGGCAACCGGCGATCACTCCCCAACTTCCTTCTCCACCCCGCCGATTCTGACCTGCCAGGCGCTCACCAAAACGTTCTCAACGGGGCGGCAAACAGCCACTGTTTTGGCCGACGTCAATTTGGCGGTTGACCAGGGTGGCTTTGTCACCATCTTGGGGCAGTCGGGCGGCGGCAAGTCAACGCTGCTGAAGCTGCTGGGCGGATTCATCCCCCCGACCTCTGGGCAGGTGCTCTTTCACGGTGTGCCGTTGCCGGGCATTACCCCCAAAATTGGCATGGTGTTTCAAGAAAACACCCTTTATCCGTGGCTGACAGTTGAACAAAATATTGGTTTTGGCTTTAAGGTGCGGGGCAAAAAGCCGGCGCAATATCGCCAGCAGGTCAAACATGTTCTGGAGCATGTGGGACTTTTCCCGGCTCGCAAACTCTATCCCCATCAGCTTTCAGGGGGGATGAAGCAACGAGTGTCGATCGCCCGCTCCATTGCGGTGCAGCCCGACGTCTTGCTTTTGGATGAGCCTTTTTCCGCGTTGGATATTCAATTACGTCGCCGCCTGCAGGGATTTTTGTCCGCCATTTGGCAAGATATGGCGACCACCATGGTGCTGGTCACTCACAATGTGGAAGAGGCTATTTTATTGGGTCAAAGGCTGATTGTTGTCGGCGATCGCCCTGGTCGAATCATTGAAACGGTGGATCTGTCAGACCCGCGATTTCGCGATCGCTACGATGCTCGATTTTTAGCCTTACAGCGTCATCTAGAAGGCGTCATTGAGGCCGATGCCTACACGCAGGACGGTCGGCTGCAGTCGAACTCGGCAGAGGGGCGATCGACCATTCCCAATCCCTCCTTCAATCCGTCATCCGGTGTGGCTGATTGAGCTTAGCCAGCGTCATGCTGAGTGGCCCGGAGTTTTCCCCGCAATAAAACACCGTCCGTTTCCCTCTCCCTTTAAGCGGCTATCCCCTAAATCTTGAACCTTCCTTCAAATCATTGGGCCTCGGGGGCCAACTGCCGCCCTCGATTAGGGCTGCACTCGGGCCGGATATTGAGCCTTGTGAATGGTGAGAATCGTTTTGGAATTCAAGCGTTTAACCTCAGGGTTACTTTTGAGGGAATTAATGAACTTCAACAGATCACGATTGTCTTTATAGATATATTCCAGCATGAGGTTGAATTCCCCTGTTACTGAGGCAATGTAGCTGATATTTTCCATGGCTAGCAGCTGACTGAGACTAGCCTCTAAAAATACGGGATCAATTTCTAGTTCCAAGTAAGCCACATTTTCATGTTTGACCTTACCCATATTAATAAAGGCACTAATAGAAATAATCGCTTCATCCAGTAGCCGTTTGACGCGATATCGGATTGTTGCTTCCGGCGAGTCGATAGAGCGAGCAATGTCGCTGTAAGCAATCCGCCCATTTTGTTGTAAAAGCGCAATGATTTTTAGATCTAGCTGGTCTATTTCATATCCTTCAATGGCTTGGGCATCGGAATTAGGATGAGAGATTTGCATAGTTCTACTGTTAGGCGATCGCAGTCATAGATATTCATACTACAAGTCCTGACAGCATCACTGCTTAATTGTCAGTGTTTATGGATTCCGTACAATCAAGGCTGAATTCAACGATATCAGCAAGAAAGTGTAGCCGTCTCTACGGTTATAAGTAAAAGCAGGCAGTATTCTTGTCTTGACAGAAAGAAACAACCTCGTGCGGTAAACGTGATCGCTCATAAGTAGAATTGGGTCTACTTGTTTGAGGACAGTGGACTTTCTTGTGACGGATTGAGGGCAGTTATAGAAATTCTGCTTCTCCTATGTAGGAAGAGTGCGCCGTGGTTCCTGTTTGGCAAATGATTTCAGCAAGCTTACTCGTAAGCACTTTGTGCGATTGATCTAACGTCTGATTTTTGTTCTGGATAGCGTTTCAAACTCATATGAAGGTCAATTATTTGGAGCATCAAACAAAAGTAAATCCTCACCAGACTGGTTTAGATATTTCTGTCTCAGGCTTGACTAAGTACCTGGATGGTAAACCGCTCTACGAGGATTTTGATCTTCATATTTCGAGCCAAAAAATCACCTGTATCTTTGGGCCCAACGGTTGTGGTAAATCCACTTTGCTGAATATGATTTCGGGTCTGGTGCCAATCGATTCGGGGCAACTTTCTTTTGGCGGTAAGCCCCGATCTGAGGTTAGCCTGGGCTACGTGTTTCAGAATTATCGAGATGCTCTTTTCCCGTGGCTAAGAGCGATTCAAAACATTGAATATCCCCTGTTGAGTGCAGGCTTTTCTCGTCTCAAGCGGCGAGCCCGTGTCGAAGAGTTGATTCATCAATTTAATGTGGGCTTTGATCTATCCCGTTACCCTTATGAGCTATCGGGTGGTCAACAGCAGTTAGTCTCTATCATGCGTGCTCTAGCCACCCGCCCCCATGTGTTGTTTCTCGATGAACCCTTCTCGGCGTTAGATTATGAGGCGACTTTAGCCATTCGAGACAAGCTGCAGGATGTATTTGTCGAAACGGGGGTCACGATTGTCATGATTTCTCACGACTTAGAAGAGGCTGTCTATCTAGCCGATCATATTTTGTTGCTGACCAAGCGACCCACCCGGATTGCTGAAAGAGTTGTGTTTAATGCCAGCCGTCCTCGGACGCTAGAAACTTTATCAGACCCAGAATTTGTGCGGATCAAAGCTCATAGTTTAGAGGTCTTTCGCCGGGAGGCTAGTTAGGGATGGCAAAGGCGAAACTGCATTTTTCAAGTGGCGTATCCTCTTTCTTGATTGCCAATACCGGCACCCTTCTTATTCTCTTGATCTGGTGGGTGGTGACGGCGCTGCAGTTAATCAATCCGGTTTTATTGCCGAGCCCTGTTGCAACTTTTGTCGCATTGTGGGAAGGAATGGCCGGTGGTGGTCTCTTGCTAGATTTTTGGCTGACGCTATATCGCAGCCTTTATGCCTTTGTGATTGCTGCTGTGCTAGGAATTCAGATTGGTATTTTGCTAGGAGCTAATGAAAATCTATACCGTTCTTTTGAGTTTCTGATTGACTTTTTTCGCTCCACACCAGCAACGGCAATGTTCCCTTTGTTCTTAGTCGTTTTTGGGATTGGAGATTTCTCTAAGGTCGCGGTAGCTGCCTTTGCTGGTGGATTAGTCATTTTCTTTAACGTTGCTTATGGCGTCATGAATACTCGCAAAACGCGAATCATGGCTGCCCGGATTATGGGCACGCCTCGGTGGCGAGTTTTCTTTGATGTCATTTTTTTTGAAACGTTACCTCAAACATTCATTGGTTTGAGGACAGCGATTTCTCTCACCTTAGTGGTCATCATTGTGGCCGAAATGTTCATTGGTTCGACGAACGGTATGGGACAACGGATTATTGATGCTCAGCAGGTGTTTGATATGCCTGATATGTACGCTTCGATTATTGCGACTGGCATTATGGGGTACGGCCTCAACCAGCTCTTTTTGCTGACTGAAAACAAGTTTATCCATTGGAAAGGACGTTGAAAATTATGAGCGCTCAAAACTTTAGCCGTCGCCAGTTTGTTAAGTATGGTGCTTTGACCTTAGGTACAGGTGCGATCGCGGCCTGCGCTGACAAGTCAGATGTGGAAGAAACGACTACCTCAACAGAAGAAGCGCCGACCGCAGAGACTGGCAGTGGCAGTCCTGAAGTCATTGTCAAAAAAGAAAAGGTCGTGGCCTCTTGGTTGCCCATCATGCAAACGACGGCTTATTACGTGGCACTCGAAGAAGGCCTCTTTGAGCAGGCTGATATTGAAGTGGAGTCAGTTAAATTTGATAACCCTAACCAGATTATCGATTCTTTAGTTTCGGGGAGAGCTGATTTTGGGCCT
>CALCPB010000138.1 GCA_937897665.1 uncultured Halomicronema sp.
GACCGTGATATTTGCGGGAAGCGATCGCCCGTTTTAACGCGCACTCATAAGCCCCCCAGGTCACGATAGGCAGGGCTGACGTCGGGGGTTGAGACGGACGCGTATTGGCCCTCGGTTGAAGCTGGTGCCAGCAGTTAGCGCACAACGGTTGAGGCGTGGCGCGATCGCACAGCGGACAGATTTGCTGCAGAAATAGGTTAGCCAGGGTTTGCCAAGACTGGGTCAGCATGGTGATTTCGCCCTCAGGGGAAGATTAGCGGGGCAGTGCCGTTACGGCTGTCCGGTGAGATGAGGCCGCCGTTCTAAAGTGGCTGTGCGATCGCGATAAAATAAGGGCCTCTCCAGGCCCAGAGGGCTAAGGCCTGAGGCCATTTGTGCACCGAGGAGCCGTCAGGAACGGGGGGAGGTTTGTCGGCTTTTTTCAGAAAATCGGGATTACTCGCGACGGGGCCTGT
This sequence comes from uncultured Halomicronema sp., assembly GCA_937897665.1. GTDB lineage: Bacteria > Cyanobacteriota > Cyanobacteriia > Phormidesmidales > Phormidesmidaceae > Halomicronema. The sequence continues at coordinate 456 of CALCPB010000138.1, forward strand.
TTCTATTGTGCAAAGGGACGACTTTGAGAGCACAGAGTGAAAACAATGAGAAGACTGCCCAGGGTTGCCGTGATTTCCCCTTAGACTTAGTCATCTTCTCCGATGTCTGAATTGATTGGTCAGCTTTCAGCGCCTGGTCAGCAGGCCTCGTTACGGCGATCATCTGAGTTGCTTTGAGCCTGCACTGACCTCCTGATTTTGGGTCTTTATGTCGCGGTTTGCTTCCCTGAAAACGCTTGCCGACCCGCAGCCGTGTCAAATCGGCGAAGCGGGTTATTTACTGTATCAGCTGCAAGCGTCAGGGCAACCAATTGCCCCCAGTTGGGTGATTACGGCTGACTGTTTTCAGCAATCGATGCAAAAGCTGGTGACCCGCGAGCCAATTTATGCCGATTGGCCGCAGCTGCTTTGGCAACACGCCAGCGCCACTGGCTATTCGGTGCAAAATCTGGCCAAACGTCTTCGCCGACCGCTGCTCAATTTGCCCTTAGCGTTGCCCTGGTCGGATCTCTTAGCCGATATTGACAGCCCCGTGGTGCGGCTGATTCCCTCGTTGTGGTGCAGTGAAACGGTGCCCATTGCGCCCTTTGCCCAGATCCTCGAAAGTCCTTTTTGTTGGGCTGAGCCCGAGGCGTTAGAAGCCGCTGTTAAACAGCTGTGGACGACGGTTTTAAGCGCCAAAAGTTTAGCCTTTTGGAGCCAGTGGGCGACTCAATCGACCTCCAGGGGGGCCTATCCGGCCCAGGTGGAAGTCGCGATTGTGGTGCAAGCCGTCGCCCCCACTGCTGTCTCGGGTACGTTAACGGTGCGCTCTGCCGGGACGGTCGCGATCGCTGCCGTGCAGGGACAGATCGCCGCGATGTCCGAGGTTTGTCCCGCTACCTATGAGGGCAAATTGCCGCTGGCACCCCAGTTTGCCTGGCAGGCAGGCTATCAAGAACAAGGCTATCGGCTGGGCGATCGCGACACGGCCTCACCCACATTTTTAATTGATGCCTGCCTGCGGCGGACGCTGCTGACACAGCCGACGCGTGCCGTCATCGACGACAGTCTTGAGCGCCGACTCTGGACCTTGGCGAAGTGGTTAGGCACTTGGACTGAGCGCCCCCTGCAAATTGAATGGAGCCTGACCGCCCCCAGTCGCACGCTGCACATTACTCAAGCCGGTTGGTGGCCGCTGCAGCCCTTTGCTACCTCGACGGTCACGTCTGCCGATGAACTGCTCACCGGACACGCTGCCGCGCCGGGGCAAGGGCAGGGGCGAGCGTTGATTTTGACTCCAGAAACGCCTTTGCCCGTCTCGGCCCACCATCAGATTGTTATTGCCGCTGAAGTAGTACCAGAATGGCTGCCCCTATTAAAGACCGCCGCTGGCATCATTTCGGAGCGAGGCGGCCTGACGTCTCACGCGGCGGTGTTGGCTCGTGAGTTGGGGCTACCGGCCATTGTCGGAGTGGTCGATGCTACTCAGCGCTTTCAGCCGGGGGAGGGGTTACATATTGATGGCGATCGCGGTCTGATCAAATCGCTGCCCGAGCTGCTGCCCGACCAGCAACCCGATGCCTCACCGGAGCAATCGGCCCTGGCGAGGTCTGTGCTTGAAGGTGCCTCGCGCACTGCTATCTGGCTCAATCTGAGTCAGCCAGAGATTGCGGCGACCACTGCCGCCCTGCCGGTGGCCGGGGTGGGATTGCTGCGATCGGAATGGTTGATGCTGCCAGTGTTAGAGCGGTTACATCCCTACCAGTGGATTGCTCAGGGCCAACAGGATGTCTTGGTAGAGCGACTGCTCGGGCAACTGCGCCCGATTTTAGCCGCCTTTGCGCCCCGCCCCGTGCGCTATCGCAGCCTTGACATTCGCACCAGCGAGTTTGCCCAGCTCATGGGGGCTCCCCCGATCGAAGCCAACCCCATGCTGGGCATCCGAGGCACGTTTAGCTATGGGCAACAGCCCAGCTTCTTTCAATTAGAGCTACAGCTGCTCAGGCGCTTGCAAGATGAGGGCTACCACAACGTGCAGCTGCTCTTACCTTTTGTTCGCACGGTGGCTGAGTTCACTGATTGTCAAGCCCAGGTGCAGGCCATCGGTCTTGATCAGCAGCCTGACTTTGAGCTGTGGATCATGGCTGAAGTGCCGTCAGTGCTGTTTTTATTGCCGGAATATGTCGCGGCAGGTGTGCAGGGTATCGCCATTGGCACCCATGACCTGACTCAGCTGCTGTTGGGCATCGATCGCGATCAACAGCTATTTTCTGCCCATTTTGATGAAACGCACCCGGCGGTACAGAGGGCGATCACGCAGCTGATTCAATCCGCTCAGCAACTGCAGATTGCTTGTTGCCTCTGTGGTGCTTCCCCGATGCACCACCCAGAAGCAGTGAGAGCAGCGATTCAGCAAGGATTAACGGCGATCTCTGTCGATGTCACTGCGTTAGAAGTCACTGCCAATTTGATTCAACAGGCCGAGGCTTGAGGATTGGTCAGATCCCGGTTGCGTTTAGGCAAATCGGCTCCTTTCGGTTCAGGGCCAGAAACCGGGGATCTCGGCGCGATCTCCAGTTTGTCATCCGCTACTCGCCACTCTTTACCGGCTACTCACCCCCTCTCATGACCGGTATTCGTCACTTCTGCAGCAGATACCAAACGTGCGCTCAGCAGGACACCAACATATCTTGACGGCTGAGGACGCGCAGATCTTCTTCATCTAGCTGATCGGGTACCCCATTGCGAATGAGTTCAGCAAAGTCTTCGTTCGGCACCATGATGCAGAGCATATAGAGGCGATCGCGCCCCACATTGCGCACTTCATGGGTGCCACTGTTCGGAATCAAAATGCTGTCGCCGGTGTGCAGCGGCACGGTTTTACCATCGCAGACTGCTTCGCCCTCACCTTTCAGCACATAAAACATCTCGACTGCCGCATTGTGACGATGGGAGGGCGTTTCACCCCCTGCCTCAAAAATTTCCACACAGTAGGTCAGCGAAACATCAGCGGTTTTGGGGTCAAACACAATCGCTAGCCGATTACGGTCTTCAGGGCTAATCCGAAAGACTTGATACTCTTGATGGGTTTTGACAATGGGGATTTTGCAAGCCTGGGAGTCAGCCTCGGCTAAGGGCAGAGAAGGGCTTTGGGTCATGGGTTCAGGCCTCAGCGAGGGAGGGTATCTGCTTACGTCTTCGTTTCGACTCTAAAAGGGGCAGAGTCGCATTGGGTACTAAAATTCAGCTTTCGTAACTGTGTTTGCAGTATGCCGTTAGCGTTTAGGTGAATTTGGTTCCGGCTGAACGTTCGCAAGCATTGTCCTCAAATCGCGTCCGGTTTCTTCAGGTGCAAATCAGTCAACAGTGAATACCTTTCAACAGCAGCATCCTCCACAAGGCGATATATCGCCTTGTGGAGGATGCTGCTGTT
>CALCPB010000139.1 GCA_937897665.1 uncultured Halomicronema sp.
GAGGGGAGAGTATTCTGGAGCTGCCCGAATCATCCCCGCTTGGGTGGGGTGCCTGCTGGGCGGGGTGGGGCTCAACCCGACTGATTGCCCAGCCCAGCACCCGATCGCGATCTCTTGCACAATAGGGAAAGTCAGATTATTCACAGCCCCCACTATGACCGCGATTACGACTGCCGCCTCATCAACCAAAGCCTGGGCGGGTGCGATCGCCCAGCCCGCCCCAGAGTTCACCCTGACGCCACTGTCGGTACTCGCGGGCGCGGTGCCCACCGATTTGCAAGGGAGTCTGTATCGCAATGGCCCCGGTCGGTTAGAGCGACAGGGCCAGCGGGTGAGCCACTGGTTTGATGGTGATGGGGCGGTGTTGGCCGTACATTTTGCCGATGGTCAGGCCCAAGCCGTTTATCGCTACGTTCATTCCGCTGGCTATGTCGAAGAAGAGGCCGTCGATCAGTTTCTCTACAGTGGCTATGTCAGCTTGGCCCCCGGCCCCGTTTGGCAACTCTTGCATGCCCAGCTCAAAAATGCCGGTAACACGTCGGTGTTAGCCCTGCCCGACAAGCTGTTGGCCCTGTGGGAAGGCGGCTGGCCCCATCACCTTGATCCGGAAACGCTCGAAACCCAGGGCGTCCATTCATTAGGTGATCTGACTGCCGACGAACCCTACTCAGCTCATCCCAAACGCCATCCGCAGACTGGGCACATTTTCAACTTTGGCATTATGCCTGGGGCCAATGCGACCCTCAACCTCTATCGCAGTGACGCTACCGGCCACATTGAGAAAAAGGAGTCGGAGCCCCTCAACGGCATTCCGTTGATTCATGACTTTGTGCTGGCCGATCGCTACCTGGTATTTTGCGTGCCGCCGGTACGCCTCAACCCGCTGCCGGCAGTTTTAGGCTTTCAAAGCTTTAGCGATGCCCTGATGTGGCAGCCCAAACACGGCACTCAGCTGGTCGTTGTCGATGCCGATACCCTGGAGGTGATTAGCTCTGAGGCAGTGGACCCGTGGTATCAGTGGCATTTTGGCAAAGGCTTTATCAATAACGACGGTGACATCGTCTTAGAGGTGGTGCGCTATGAAGATTTTGCGACTAATCAACAGCTGAAAGAGATTGCCTCCGGGCAGATTAAAACCCCAGCGTTGGGCCAGCTGTGGCGAGTTTGCGTTGATCCGCAAACGGCGGTGGTGCGCGCCCAAACTTGTCTGGTCGAAGACTATTGCGAGTTTCCTCAGGTGCCCACCGATCAGCCCGTGGTGACAGCGCCTACTTACCTGTCGCTGCAAACACCGGGACACGACAATACGGGCGAGCTGTTTCGCGCGATCGCCCGGTTTGAGCCCGATACGGCCAAGCTGACGGTCGCCGAAGCCGGGACAGAGCAGTACCCCTCTGAGCCGATTTATGTGCCCAAAGGCGACCCGACAAAGCCAGCCGGTTGGGTGTTATCCGTGGTTTATGACGGCGCGGCCCATCAGAGCGAAGTGTGGATCTATGACAGCGATCGCCTAGAGGCAGAACCGGTATGTCGATTAGCGTTGCCGAGCGTGATTCCTCACAGCTTTCATGGCACCTGGCGACCGGGTTAAATCACGGTGAAGTGAGGATGCTGTCGCAGTTTATTGACATTCAGCGCCTGAATCAGGCTTAACATCTGTTGACTCTCGGCGGCCCGATCAAGCGCGACCTGCCCTTGAAACAGGAGCGCCAAGTAGTCACGACGGCGGCGTACGACGATGGCAGTAGTTGCCTCAGAGTGAATCGTAATTTGTTGAAACCCTTCGAGTTCCAGCGAAGCAGAGAGGAGCGATCGCAACCCCAACGATTGAAACGCAGTCTGCACCCAGTGGGTAGAGGGATTCGCCTCAGTCACAAAATACTCTTGCGGGAGACAATTGAGATCAAAGACTGCCACCCCTAAGATATCGATGATTTTGAGCGATACTTTAGCTGAAGGATTCAAGGCAAATTCTAGAAATAGAACGAACCGATGTGACGATGCTGACCAAATTTACGCCAGGTCTCTCAGGCTAACAATAGGGACAGAACGGGGCTTTATCCTCGGGGAGCAGCCGCTGATCGAGCCGACTCAGACAATGAGATCGCGCCCCCAAAAGAGGGGCAAATCTTTGAGGTGAGGCGTCACCGCACCCGCCCAGACTCAACTCGCTCGGGCCTACTCACTAAGCTGCCGCGCCCCATGTACTGCCCACTTTTGACAAGCCTGAGTGAGGGAAGTCAGCTAGCTTCTTACAACCTACCTGTTTGCATTGCCGTCTCCTCATAATCTACGAATGGGCAATTATAGAAAGATCGCCATGGGATACATTGAGTTTACAAAGATTCCACTGGGATGACTCTGACCAGACCGGCGAGCGCCATCGCCCAACTGAACTAGACCAACAGAATTAATTGTTTGGGAGTTAACTGACGAGGCTCCAACGCGAATTGAGCATCTGGCAAACCGGCCTTGAGACCGGTATTTTCTGCCCCTCCAAACATTTATCAAGGCCAGCCACAGACTAAGAAAGCAGCCCCCCAATCAATTAAATTATGCCGATAGCAAAACAACCAATCATGATGAAGAAAATGTTTTTGGCGCTGCGAGCAGTTGCCGACGCCAACATTTCTTCATCTTTGAGAGAAATCAGGTAGTGATGGTCAGACTTCACGGGTTTGCCGATGATGACCTCTCCGGTCAAGTCGCTCACGGCTCCGACCACTAACACTTCGCGATCTAGGCGCAATACCGATACGGTGTGACGGTAGCCTCGGGTCTCGCCCGATCGCTGGGGTCGAAACTCATTCAGGATTTCGATCGTTTCGATCGCGGCACCGTCAGGGTTGACCTTGATTTTGCCGGTGCGATCGTGCAGCCAAAAAGCGATCGACTGTCGATTTTGAGAAACCTGCTCCGATTTCTGCTGGACTTTGCCCTCGTCGTCCTTCGTTTCGTATTCTCGCGTGACCTTTGACACAAAATGTACGCAGGGTGCTTTTTTTTGGTCAGAGTACAGCGGCTGCTCAATCGTAACTCGGCCCCAGAGTTTCACATAGTCGCGCCAGCTACCGCCACCAATCTCTGCCGCTACGGCCCCCGCCGTCTCCTGTAGTTCGGCGGCGGTGATCGTCCGAGCTGATTTAATACTGAACAGTTTTTGCTTTTGCCCCCGCTGAATAAAGAACAAAATCACGCCAATAGCGAGGAAAATAATGCCGATGATTTTCATGGGGAGTTTGCTAATTCAGAACAGGGGCCGTAAGGCTCACCCATAGTACCCAGGCAATTCTGGGCCGCTACGGAGTTCATACAAATCCTCACAGGCCACATCCTCGCAGAAGGCAGAAGTTTGAATGCCGAAGGCGGCACTGAGCGGCTGGTTCAATCATGACTGCAGCAATTTGGAGTATCTGACCTAACTCCGGTTAGCCATATTGGTGCTTTGAGACTAGACGACAACTCTAGCCTCGCCGCTCCGTC
>CALCPB010000140.1 GCA_937897665.1 uncultured Halomicronema sp.
GTCGGCCAGATCGACTAAACTGTCCGATCGCGTGGTCGCAGTCGGCAACAGGGTCACGCCACCCGCACTGTAGGTGACAATTTCATCCACGGCAGAATTGCGATGGGGAATTGCACAGGCCCGCAGACGCGCCCTGATTTTGCGATCAATCGCAGCTAATCCATCCATTGAGATGTTGGGGAGCAGCAGCACAAACTCTTCGCCGCCATAACGCGCCACTAAATCAGCAGGCCGTTCCGTACAAGACTGCAAGATTTCCGCAAAGGTTTGCAGGCAGCGATCGCCTTCTAAATGTCCGTAGGTATCGTTAAATTGCTTAAAGAAATCAAGATCGCAGAGTAGCAGCCCTAGAGGCACCTGCTCTCGGGTCAAGCGTCGCCATTCTTGGTTCAGCATGGTCTGAAAAAACCGACGATTGGCCAAGCTGGTCAGGTCATCGGTATGCGAAATTTGCTGTAGCCGCACATTGGTATCAGCCAACTCATGAAATAGTTGGCGTTCTCTCAAAACACGCTTGATGCGATGACAAAGAACCGACAGATTAACGGGCTTGGTGATGAAATCTGTCGCTTTAGCGCCAAAGGCTTTGTTAACCGAAGACTCATCACTAAGTCCAGTCACGATCAACACCGGTGGGCATTCCTGCTGCAGTCGCCGATGCATCACTCGGCAACATTCAAACCCATCAATATCTGGCAGCAGCGCATCTAACAGCACCACATCAACAGTCTCACACATCACCGTTGAGAGGCCTTCGAACCCAGTGGCCGCAGTGATGACTCCAAAATTCTGCCGCTCAAGGGCGCACACTAGCAAATTTCGGGTATCTGCATCATCATCTACTACCAGAATTTTAGGGAGCGTCGTCATGACTATCTCGACAGATGCCAGCTTAATGTCTGAGCGATAAAGAAAATCCTGTTCTTCTAACGTGTAAATTGCCTAATCACTAAAGAGCCTTCCCAGCAGTCTTGTCCTAGCTTACTCTCGAGTACTTTACGCCGAGTTGAATGGGGGTAAGAAACCACCTCAAAGGCAATAAAAATGAGTACATCAAGCCGTTTACCAAAAGACTGGAGGCTGACTAACCCTAGGCAACAGGCTGACAAGGGCTCTCGAAGTGACTCAAGTTCTCCTAAACTTAGCCCGACCTTACCACTTGCACCTCACCCAGTTTCCAAGGAAGCGTCGAGTCAGGCAACAACGAATGTGACAATTTCAGAACTATTGTCCAAATAGAAAGGTTATGCGCAACTCCAGCCTCTAACAAAAGGGATAAGTTTTCCCGCAAACCTCGAAATCATCTCTATCAATAGGGTGTGCCGCAACCGAGGCAAGTCACTCAGACAAAAGACTGCAGCGAAGGTTTAGCTTTGCTTTACAATTTGTCCAAAGCTTGAGTAACCGTCAGCCAGCCTTGCCTCACCTCGTCAATTAGAGAAACGTAACTGTCATGAGCACCGGATATCTCGCCCTTGTTCTGCATGCCCACTTACCCTATGTCAGACACCCGGAAAGCGATTTTGTACTAGAGGAGGAATGGCTGTTTGAGGCGATTACCGAAACCTACGTGCCGCTCATTACGATGTTTGAGGGGCTCAAGCAAGACGGTATCGATTTCAAGCTCACCATGAGCATGACACCGCCACTGGTGTCGATGCTGCGCGACCCGCTGTTACAGGATCGGTTTGATGCGCATCTGAGTCAGCTTGAGAAACTGATTGAGATGGAGCTGGATCGCAACGAGCACAACGGCCATCTGCGTTATTTGGCCGAGCACTACACCGAAGAGTTCCAGCATGTGCGGCAGCTCTGGGAACGGTACGATCGCGACCTGGTCAAAGCCTTTAAGCAATTTCAAGACAGCAACAACCTAGAGATCATCACCTGCGGCGCCACCCACGGTTACATGCCGCTGATGAAGATGTATCCAGAAGCAGTGTGGGCGCAAGTGCAGGTAGCCGTTGAAAGCTACGCCG
>CALCPB010000141.1 GCA_937897665.1 uncultured Halomicronema sp.
GAGTGTCCAAATCATGTGTTCACACCGTTCGATGCGGGGCTCGACCCAACTCATGTCGGGCGGGTTGGGCATATCCGGCAAGTACAGCGCTAGAAACCATTTGTCACTGGCCAGATACAGAGCCCCATCTCGCTGGGCAATCTGCTTGGCAATGAAGGACTTGCCAGCGCCAATTGGGCCAAACAGCAACGTAACTTGAGACTTGGGGGGTAAATGCATACTCGTTTGCCTAATTTTAGAAATTCAAGGGTTGAATTCGATCTATTCGGCTTGCAAGGCACGAGCAAGCGCCGGACGAGTTTGTAGGCGATTGAAGTAGGCAGCAATGTGGTGATGCTTTTCGTCGAGTAATCCCATGAGGTTGATAGAGAGGAGACTCACCGCCAGCATGATATCTGCGCCTGAGAATTCGCTGCCGACAATGTAAGGCTGCTGGGACAGAGCGCGATCGCAGTAGCCCACTGCAATATCGAGTTCATTGCTGAGACTGGCAGCCACAGCTGGCAACTCATCCTTAAATCTTTGGATGGCGTTGATATAAGGGTTCAAGGTGCCTTCGGGGAAGTGCATCCACTGTAAGTATCGGCCTCGCAAGGGTGAATCGAGGGCCGGAGCGAGGCGACCTTGACCGTAACGTTCGATCAGGTATTGAGCGATCGCCCCCGACTCGCACAGCACAATTTCACCATCTACCAGCGTCGGAAAACGCCCAGTCGGCGTATTTTGGGTGAAGATCTTGCCATCAACTGACGGCACAAACTCAACAGTCTTTAGCGTGTGCTCTAGGGAGAGTTCTTCTAGCAGCCAGCGTATCCGCAAGGAGCGCGTTTGGGGGTTATGGTACAGCGTAATCATGGAGAGTTCCTCAAGATTAATCGACTTTAGGAGCAGGAAGTTCTTTGTCATTTTTGAGCGGCGTGACACTTGCCGCTTTACTTGAGAACGGTGCCTGGGGAGCCACCTTTGACTAGATAGTTGTTGATAATCTGAACCACTTTTTGGACGCCATTTTCAGCGTTGATAGTGTGGTCAAATCTCAACGTCTCATCGCTCGGCATGGCGGACAGGAGCGGCTTCACGGTGAGCAGCCACAACGTCGCTCACCGCGACTGCGATCGCCTCTGTAGCATCCCGAGGGAGGTAGTGCGATGCTCCTTCACTGTCGCGTCTGTCTGCATTTGCCGATTACGCTGTGAGTTCCGCCTGTTGTTGGGGCCAGGTCTCTGACCACACGTCTCGTAATCTCTCGATGGTTGCCGCATCCATCTGATAGGGCAGCTCTTCCAAAAAGCGGCCTGCCGTCAGAACGACTGTGGAGCGATCGCCAAACGGCCCAGTGGATTGTGCTTGAGTAAAAATATCGTCCATTGCGGCGATGACGTCAGCGATGCCGGTCATACTCTGCGGCAGGTGGCTGCGAATAGCCTCACCGATTTCTGGAGGAAGACCCTTCGGAGCGGCTGGAGACTCAAGGCGCAGGAT
>CALCPB010000142.1 GCA_937897665.1 uncultured Halomicronema sp.
TCGGTTTGGATACATATCGCGCGCCACCTCAGCGATCGCTTCATCGAGTTGCAAAATATGTTTCGCGAGGGCAAACTCACTCTCGTCTTCGAGATGTACAGTGGCCTCGGCATCTAGGGCTTGGAGGTCAATCTGACTCTTGCGACTGATGCCTTGAACGCGCACGTAAGCGTACAGCAAGTAAGGTGCCGTATTGCCCTGCAGGGCGAGCATCTTGTCATAACTAAAGATGTAATTACTGGTCCGGTTTTGGCTCAGATCCGCATATTTAACCGCGCCGATGCCGACAGTTTCGGCCACAGATTGAATAAAGTCCGCCGTTTCATCCCGCCCCTCAGCCGCAATCCGCGTCTCCAGATCCGCTCGGGCTCGACTGATCGCTTCATCCAGCAAATCCTGAAGACGCACCGTCTCGCCAGAGCGAGTTTTGAACTTCTTGCCGTCTTCTCCCTGCACCAAACCAAAAGGCACGTGCGCCAGTTCTACGTCATCGGGAATCCATCCGGCTTTCGCTGCCACCTGAAAGACCTGAGTAAAGTGACTCGCTTGCCCGACATCAACCACGTAAAGAATCCGCTCAGCCTTTTCTTGTTGGGTACGCTGACGAATCGCAGCTAAGTCGGTAGTGGCATAGTTAAATCCACCGTTTGACTTTTGGATAATCAGCGGCTGTGGCTCTCCGGCTTTATTGGTGAATCCATCGAGAAAAACGACCTGAGCCCCTTGATCTGCGACCAGCAGACCCTGATCTCTCAGAGCGGCAACCACCTCAGATAAGAGCGGATTGTAGAAAGATTCGCCACGTTCAATGATGCGGATGTCGAGGCGATCGTAGATTTTCTGAAAGGCTTGGCGGGACTGATCGCAGAGTAGCTGCCAGGCAGCTTGAGCAGCCGGATCGCCAGACTGTAGCTCGACCACGGCCTGTCGCGATCGCGCCTTAAAGTCTTCGTCAGTATCGAAGCGCTGTTTGGCCTGTTTGTAGAACATGACCAAATCGCCAATATCCACGGCGGCAGCACTGGTCAAGGCTTCGGGGCAGACGGCACGTAAATGGGTAATCAACATCCCAAACTGAGTGCCCCAGTCGCCGACATGGTTGAGGCGCAGCACATCGTGACCGATGAATTCCAGCACGCGGGCGATCGAATCGCCGATGATGGTCGATCGCAGATGCCCCACATGCATCTCTTTCGCAATATTGGGGCTAGAAAAGTCAACAATCACCTTTTGCGACTGTTGGACTGGGGCGACACCCAATCGCGGATCGGGCGCTATTTCTCGCAGTTGCGCTTCCAAATAGGTCGTTTTAAGCCGCAGGTTAATAAACCCCGGCCCAGCAATTTCGGGCGGCTCACAGATATCGGCAACGTCGAGATTAGCCACAATCTGTTCGGCTATCGCCCGCGGTTTGTTCTGCAGACGCTTGGCCAGCGCCATGGCGACATTGGCCTGATAATCGCCAAATTTGGGATTGCTGGCCGGTACCAAAACCGGATCGGTGCCCTGGAGTTCTGAGCCAAAGGCGTTGACCAAGGCTTGCTCTAGCCGAGCGGTGAGCGTCGCGATCGCAGACAACATAGACAATACCGAGCAGCTAGCAACCGCTGCTGCAAAAACACCTTTTTTATCCTAGGGCATCGCGGCCGAGCAACTCGAAATCACACTCGCCTGAATTTGCCGCTTCAGTCGCTCCGCTCAATCCAGCCCTGGCCGCTCAAACTAACCACCCAATCAGTTGCGCGTCAGCCACTTTTGGCCATTGAGCCGCTGCAGGGTATAAAGCACCATTAGGTCGAGGGTAATACGGCGTTCGTCGCCCATAAACTGCTCCACCCCGCTCGATGGACCTTTGCCCTGCCCATAGTAGAAAAATTTGGGGCCTTTGATATCTTCTTTCGTGAAGACGATATTGAACTGGCGATCGGTCAAGCCAGGCTTGTGCCCCTGCACTTGCCAATACACGTCATCGCTTTCAGCTCCTTTGACCGCCAGTGGGCTTTTGTCAAACATCAGCTCAACGCCATCCCAGCCGCCATCTTTGAGCGCTTTGTCGAGCCCAGGCACAAAGTGCTGCTCCATAAACTCGTTGAAGGGCTTATCTTCTAATTTAGGCGGCTTTTCTTTCTTCGCTTTGGGAGCGGCTTTAGCCTTTGCGCTATCTGCGGTGTTTGCCGGTTGAGTCGTTTTTTCGTCAGCCATAACTCAGTTACGCCTATTGGGTCCGAATGGTTCTAACAGTATTTGCGGGAAAGCTCTCGTCTCCATAGTAAATGAAACAGCCTCCTAAGAAAGATCACTTTCTCCAGGAGGCTGCGATTGTATTTGGCTAACGTTGTGAGACTGAAATCGAGGAACCGATTACCTAAGATGCAGTCGAGCTGAGCTGAGTACGTCGCACAGTGGCCAACTCTGGATGCTGAGCTTTATCAGCATCAACGATGCCCACGGCTTCCAAGTCAGAATCGACCATCAGCTCTACAAGCTCTTGAAAGGTGACACTGGGTTCCCAACCGAGTTTAGTCTGCGTTTTCGTCGGATCACCAATCAAAATATCAACTTCGGTAGGACGCAGATAGCGGGGATCAAAGGCCACATAGTCCCGCCAATTGAGGTCGACCCGGCCAAAGGCAATTTTCAAGAACTCTTCGACCGAGTGCGTTTCGCCCGTCGCGACCACATAGTCGTCTGCGGTGTCTTGCTGCAGCATGAGCCACATGGCGCGCACATAGTCTTTGGCATAACCCCAATCACGCTTGGCATCCAGGTTGCCGAGATAGAGTTTGTCTTGCTTTTTCGCAGCAATGCGAGCAACGGCGCGGGTGATTTTGCGGGTCACGAAGGTCTCACCGCGGCGAGGTGACTCGTGGTTAAACAAGATACCGTTACACGCAAACAGATCGTAGGACTCACGATAGTTGATGGTTTGCCAATGAGCGTAGAGCTTGGCACAGGCGTAGGGACTGCGGGGGTAGAAGGGCGTCGTCTCGCTCTGCGGAATCTCTTGCACCTTGCCGTACATTTCCGAAGAGCCCGCTTGGTAATAGCGCACTTCATTGCCAGTGCGTTGCTGATAGTCGCGGATGGCTTCGAGTAGGCGCAGCGCGCCCATGGCCACCGTGTCTACAGTATATTCAGGTGAGTCAAAGCTCACGCGCACGTGCGATTGAGCGCCCAAGTTATAAACTTCAGCCGGCTCGACTTGCTCTAAGATGCGGCGCAGCATAGTGCCATCGTTGAGGTCACCGTAGTGCAAAAACAGGCGAGCATCTTCGTTATGCGGGTCAACGTAAACATGATCGAGGCGATCGGTATTAAAGGTCGAAGTCCGACGAATAATCCCGTGAACCTGATAGCCTTTTTCCAATAAAAGTTCTGCCAGGTAGGAACCATCTTGACCGGTGATGCCGGTGATTAGGGCTCGTTTGGGTTGTGTCATGTTGGTTCAATATCCAGTAAATCTATATGGTGCAGGGGGTCGAAGGCTGGTTTTGATGCCTGTCGACGGTGACTGGAGCAAGGCGTCTGTTTATATTGCCCGTCTCAGTCGCTAAGCATCGGCGGTCAGTAGTTGGGGGTGCCCCCAAGACATCACAGGTGGCTTTAGAGTACCCAGTCAAGTTGTCAAGCTAGCTTTGCAACCAACCGACTCAAGCTAGCTGCAGTCAGTTAGGCAAGCAGCGCATGAGTAGTGGGCAAGGCGAGGCGTTGTATATGGCTGAGAGCACAGGACTATGGCAGCAAAAGTGATGCCAGACGGTTAGAACAGCGTGCGGAATACTGGGTTTATCCGGGGCGATCGCCATCGTTCCTAACGGCTGCTTAAACATCGATCGTCAGCTGAGCTGTGACGGTAGGCCTGGGGGCAGACTCATCCTAACAGCCAATATTTTGAGTTACAGCAAACTAGAGTCTAAGCTTTCCGCTTCGCCGGGTGTTTGGGGCAAATGCAGGCCACATTCTTGTTTGAGGCCGTGAAAGCGAGTGTCGCGATCGCTCGCATCGTCGACGGTGAGGGGACGACTTGAATGCCAGTCGCCAACCGTCACGTAGCCCTTCTCAAATAGGGGATGATAGGGCAGATCATAGGCCTGCAAATAGGTATAAATATCCTTCGCATGCCAATTGAGGATGGGCAAAATTTTGTAGATGCCCTGCTGCTGAGTCACGACATCTAAGGTCTGACGATGGGCGGTTTGAGTAGCCCTCAAACCAGCAAACCAAGCCGTGGCATTGAGTTCTCGCAGAGCTCGCTGCATCGGCTCAACCTTGCGGATGGAGTCGTAGTGGTTGAGGGCTTCGACATCTTGTTGTGCCCAGAGCTTGCCATGCAAGGCTTCCATGCGAGCGGGGCTAATGGAGGACTGATAAACTTTGAGATTAAGGTCAAGCCGCTGCGTGAGCTCTTCCGCAAAGAGATAGGTCTCGGCTGGGAGGTAGCCGGTATCGACCCAAATCACCGGAATGTCAGGATTGACGCGGGTAACCAAATGCAGCATCACAGCAGACTGAATGCCAAAGCTAGTACTCATAATGGCTCCCGTGCTGAAAGTCTGATCAGCCCAAGCCACGATGGATTTAGCGTCTTTGGTCGTGAGGTAAGTCTCTAGCTGCTGGTTGACTTGCTTCAGATCGATCATTCGGTATGAAATTTCGACTCTTCCCCTAATACTTTGGCAAGTGTACGACGGATTGGAAGGGTTGTGGAGCGAAGTCTCTACCTGAACTAGATTTTTGTGGGTTTGAGGAAGGCGCGCTGATGACGCTGACAGCATGACTCAACGAATCTAGAATCCGCTGAGTCACGGGTAATTGTTTGAGATCGGTGCAGCATCCCCCGATCAGGAGCGGCGATGGTGAGGGTGCAGCTATGGACGGAGTTTGGCGGTGTGGGTCACGAGGCTGTGGACAAACTTATCCAGGCGCTCGACTAGCTTGTCATCGACCAATTGACCGTCATCATCAAAGGCTTTCCAAGCCTGGCCGATCGCCACCTGTTCAGGAATGACCCAGGCATGTACCCAGCGAGCAATTGTCCGTAAGTCATTCAGTGCATTGTTAATCGCCTGGCCGCCCAACACGCTGATGGCACCCACCACCTTGCCTGAGAGTTCGTCAAAACTCATTAAGTCCAAAGTATTTTTGAGCACGCCACTGACGCTGCCATGGTATTCCGGCGTGGCGAGAATCAGGCCGTCTGCTGCTTTTACGGTTTCTCGCAGACGCACAACATCGGGATAGTCGGCATAGTGATCGTTGCCGTTGCAAAAGGGGAGCATGAGCTGGCGGAGATCGAGTGTCGTCACCTCAGCACCCAAGTCTTGCGCGGTGCGGGTGGCGATCGCTAGCGCCTGATGACTGTAGGAACCCGCTCGTAAGCTACCAGCAATACTGACTAATTTCACCATAAGAACTCCAGAATCGGAAG
>CALCPB010000143.1 GCA_937897665.1 uncultured Halomicronema sp.
GTCCAAACAGAGCCGAGAAGATCATTCGAGAAATACCTCCGAGATCACCCGTCCGGGTATCAAAATCGTGGGCAGCGGCTTGCAGAGCCCAAATCCAAGTGGTGGTTTTGGGGCCTCTGGCCAGGGTCCGATCGAAATGCCCCGGTTTGGCCCACTTCTCAAAAGAGGTGGACACGGGGTTTTCATCCACGGTGACCCGCACCGGTTGCCTCTGCTTCGGAGGACTGGTAGTCATTAAAACCTCCTACGTTTACTCAATAAAAGTGATGATGGTTAACGGGTAGCAGCAGGGGCCGCATCGGCCCCCCTGCCGAGGTCGTCAGCGAGTGGATCAGCACTCGTCAGACAGTGGGAATGGCTGGGGCGATCGCGCCGGACAGCTGGATGCCCGTGAGCGCCCTCGCTGGAGCCTCAGGGTCTACCGCCAGCCCCAGACTGGCGGCCTCAGGCGTTGCGGCTTCGCCCAAAAAGGTGGGAAAGGTGGACTGCTCAGTCTCTGACAGCACATGCATGCCCAGATTGGCCTGGGTCACAATGTCGGCCCAAGTGGGCACCACCGCTTTTTGCAGGCCGCCCCCGGCCGCTTGACTCGCAAACTGATCGAACCCGAAGGCGGCCATATCAATGCCCATCGCCGCCGACCAGATGCCCGCCACCGGAAAGGCAGCCAGGAAAAAGTGCAGCGATCGCGCCGACTTAAAACTCGCCCCGCGCCAGAGTAATTTTTGTTGATTAATTTGCAGATGTCTCAGGCTATAGGCCCCGTGGGGGTTGTCATGCCAGCGTCGCTGGGACGCAGCCGGGGTAGGGCGATGGCGAATCAGCGCCGACGTGACCAATGAACCATGCACGGCACAGAGAAACGACCCGCCAAAGACCCCAATCACGCCAATTTGGTGAAACGGGTTAGCCAGGATGTTGTGATCAGCCTGGAACTGCAGCATGAACGTAAACGTGCCCGAAATGCCCAAGGGCATGCCCGCAGCAAAGCCGCCTTGACCAATGGGGTAAATCAGCAACACCGACACGGCTGCCGCCACCGGGGCGGTAAAGGCGAGCGACACCCAGGGCCGCATTCCCAGTCGGTAACTGAGTTCCCATTCCCGATCTTGATAGGCAATGATGCCAATCAAGAAGTGCAGCACAATGAGCTGATAGGGGCCGCCATTAATCAGCCACTCCTGCATCGAAGCGGCTTCCCAAAGGGGATAAAAATGCAGCCCCACAGCGGGTGAAGTGGGCACGACGGCAGCGGTAATCAGATTATTGCCGCTGAACAACGACCCCGCGATGAGCCCGCCAGCGCCGTCAATATCCACCGGGGGGGCCGCCACAAAGGCCAGCAAAAAGACGATGGCCGCTGTAGATAAGGTCGGAATCATCAAGATGCCAAACCAGCCGACATAAATCCGATTGTCAGTGCTGGTAACCCAGCGGCAAAAGCGCTCCCACACATTAATGGGGCGCGCAATTTTGGCATCGTCAGAATGAATGGAAGGTGCAATAGTCACGTCACTTATGGGTTTCCTAGAGGGTGAGACGCCTGCGATTTGGTCAGGACGATCGAGGGCGATCGCTCTACCAAACTGTGTCATCTTAAAGCTCCTGTTTTCATAAATTATTCGATGCCAAAAAGTGTTATTAACTGGCTCTCTGCTGGCATCAAAGCCAAGCCAGAAATTATCCATTAATGCCTGCTTCTCAAGCAAACAGGCATTAATGGAATTTGCAGTAAAACAGAGCTGTTTGCCGTGACTAGTTTGGGCCACTTCAAACAGAAAACTGTAAGTTTTATTATTCTCAAATCACCCGCTTTAAAGTCAGCGAGTAAGTTCCCTAGGCCAACCTCTATAAGGAGAGGGCGGCCATACTTTTCTTGAAGCTACTCAAGATCATCGGGAAGGCAGAGAATGAATTGGTGAATCGACTGATCGCGATTAGTAAAGCAAGGTAAGCAAAAAAAATAAAAAACTAGTGAAGATGAATCAGCACTTCAGAAAAAGTTACAGCCAGGGCCATTGACCAATGAGCGTTTCAAGCAATTCACCTGGCAGCTCGCCCCCTTTCGCTCACGCTTCACACCGGGCTAAGTAATCCATGACCTCACGTTTACCGGCACAATTCAACCCTCAAAACCGCGCTGCCTGTGGCCAAGCCTTCAGCCCCCAGACCTTCTATTCAGAGAGGCTTTGAGAGGTCTATGAACCTGATTTCAGCAGCGGCGATCGCCCTCAAGCAGATCTTTGATTCAGGGGGTTTTCGAGAGTCTTTACACCGAGGAGACTTTCTGCGAGTCGGTCAGCTTAAAAACGAGGCTGCCCTCATTATCAGTCCACTTCATGCCGTAATGCAGTCATTAAGCTGGCGAGACTTTGACCGGGCAGCCGCGGGAAAATCTGAACAACATCGACCATGGCAGCATTTTATTTGAGTAGAAAATAGTCAATCAAAAAATTCAATAACCTAATTATTGATTTGCTAGAACGATTTCTTCTAGATTCTTTTCAAGAAATACTATTTTAATGAATCTCAAATAAAAGCTGTGATACTTTTAAGATATTAGCTAAATTTTTGGAGCTAGAAATTAATGTTTTTTAATCTCAAAAGAAAATTACTTAGATATGTGGCTTTGCCCACCTGCGCATTGTTGATTTCGGCAATCTCTTGGGTTCCTAATGCTAACGCGGCTGAAATTGATAAAGCGACTCGAACGCTACCCTTAAATGCATCAGGCGATCAGATTACCCTGACGACAAAACAACTGCTCACTGGGCAGCGAAAATTTAATGGTAGCTGTGCTCAATGTCATTTAGATGGAGTCACAAAAACGAATCCTAGCGTTGATTTATCATCTGAAACTTTGGCGGTCGCGACCCCGCCTCGCAATACGATAGAAAGCATCGTTGATTATTTGGAAAACCCCACAACCTACGATGGGTTGCAGTCTATTTTAGAAAGTCATCCATCGACGCAGCGGACGGATCTCTTTCCTAAGATGCGCGACCTGACTCAATCTGATTTGACCGCAATCGCCGGCCACATTTTAGTGCAGCCGAGAATCGTCGGCGATCAGTGGGCCGGGGGAAAACCCAAACGATAATTCGATCATTGACTAACATTGCGCCCCCAGGATTTATCAGAAATCCTGGGGGCTCTTGGTGTCTATAGAGTTAGCGCTCTACGTTTAAGCAGTCTTCCTCAGGCCAGCCGGGTTTCGATGAGGGGGCGAGCAGTGTCAAACCCCGGCAAGCGAAGACCCGACGCCCTTAGCGTTGAATGAACTGCATCGCGGCGATCGCCCCCAAAAAGAACACCGTAGGAATCGCCAATGTATGTACGGCTAGCCAGCGAATAGTGAAAATCGGATAGGCTACCTCGGGCTGATTGTTGAGATTGGTCATGGTCGTTCTCCTTCTATTCGCAATGGATACTGGAAAATTTGATGGCGCTGAATCAACGCATGCCTCAGGCAAACCATCCGGTTCTGCCTGCCCCTGGCCTGAGTTAGGCGATTTCTTGCGCGCAAGTTGCGACATCGCTGATCAGGAAAAGGGAGTGCCGCTCGGCTGCGGCAGTTCGAGGGTTGTGTAGAAGCTCACCTAACCTCTCTTCCCAATGAGAGGAACCAGAGTTCTAGATCAACCTCTCCTTGAGAAGGAGAGGTGCCGCAGGCGGTGAGGTTCACCCGCGCCAGCGTAGTCCAGAAACTACGATCAAGAACAAGGTTTGCTGCTCGACTGCGGTAGTTTGAGGGTTGGTGGAACCTCACCGAGCCTCTCCTTGATAAAGAGAGGA
>CALCPB010000144.1 GCA_937897665.1 uncultured Halomicronema sp.
GGAAGATCACGAACTGGTAAGGACCACCGTTGTACAACCACTCATCGAGGGAAGCAGCTTCCCAAATGGGGTAGAAGTGCAGGCCAATGGCGTTGGAGGAAGGCACCACCGCACCGGAGATGATGTTGTTGCCGTACATCAAGGAGCCAGCAACGGGCTCACGGATGCCGTCGATGTCGACGGGAGGAGCGGCGATGAAGGCGATGGTGAAGCAAGCGGTTGCAGCTAAGAGAGTGGGAATCATCAACACGCCGAACCAACCAATGTAAAGGCGGTTTTCGGTGCTGGTGACCCAGCTACAAAATCGCTGCCACAGACTGGCGCGATCGCGCCTCTGCAGGGTTGTAGTCATAGGTCTAAATAAAACGACGATAGAATAACGCAAGTTAATTAACCAGATAGTTAAACTAACTTGTTAGTCAACATAGCTTAGGGATCTACCTCTGTCAATTGCTTTT
Organism: uncultured Halomicronema sp.; assembly: GCA_937897665.1. Lineage (GTDB taxonomy): Bacteria > Cyanobacteriota > Cyanobacteriia > Phormidesmidales > Phormidesmidaceae > Halomicronema. Next base: position 459 of record CALCPB010000144.1, read on the forward strand.
AACTAAATGGTTAGCCATAGGCGCGTGGAGCCCCTATGGCTGCACCGATAGAGGGCGTCGTATTCTAGAGATAGACACCTTGTATGGAGCTTGTCGTGAAGTCATCAGCCAAAGGCAGGCGATCGTCAACACCTCGCACGGTCCGTAACCCAGAAGCCACCAAGACGCAAATTCTCGATGCAGCTGAAGAGGAGTTTGCCCGCTATGGGCTAGCCGGTGCGCGCACCGAACCGATCGCCGCCAATACCGGCGTGACGAAGGCGATGATTCACTACTACTTCGGCACGAAAGAAGAGCTGTATCAAGCCGTTTTGAAGCGTCAGGCAGCTTAGTTTCACAGTGCGGTTGAGCAAATTGATGTCAGCGATTTATCACCGGAAGCCGCCCTCAGGAAGTTTCTGCGGCTAGCCGTTGACTATGAAAATACTCAGCCCTATCACGGTAAAGTGCTGCTTCATGAAGCCATGACCAACGAGGGCAAGTATTTCAAGCTCACCGGCTGGGAAGTGCCCATTGGCTTAGGGGCAGCCGTTTTACAGCGCGGGGTCGATGAAGGCTGTTTTCGCCCGCTTGACCCTTGGTTGACGATGGTTCACATCATGGGCGTCATGTCGTTTTACTTCAATGCAGCGAATAACCTCAAGCAATTGGAACCGTTGAGCGATTGCCAAAGTCCAGAGGCGATTGAGGATTTTGCCGACTCAGCGATCTCCTTCGTTTTAGCGGGGGTGTTGAAGCATCCCGCCCCCGCCGACTCGATGGATTTGGGGTAGGGGATCAGTCCCATCTTCAGCGGAGATCCCGCCAGCCTCGGTAACCAGAGCGCTGCATCTACAGCGCTGCAAAGCGGTGCGGTGTCTGCTTAGTTTGTGCTTGGGCTGGTGGCGTCTGCCGTGACCCTGACTCAAAAAATAGGGTGTTCCCGCGATCTCTAGGGCAATCAGTCCTGTCCTGTTGCCACTCATCCTGTCCATCAGGCCTTTGCATGACCACAGTGCTGTCAACTACCTGATCAAGATCTAGGTACTTTTAATAGCTGACACCGATTCGGTCAAGAAACCTGCTCTAGAGTTGCAGAGCACAGGCTTGGCAGCACTATTGTCAACAATCTCGCCAAACAACATCAACCTAAAGTGGATCCGAATTAGCGTTAAATTTGATTTAGTTCATCTGGCATTTCGACCGGGTATTCCCAAGAAGTCCGGAGTCTTGAACTACACTGATGAAGATTTTAGGCATCTTGTTCAGCCTGGGTGAGTCACCGATGGCTGGCCGCGATCAAACGAACGGCATGAATTCTCGCGAGTCTAGCTTGAGGGCAAGGTCTAAACCTTAACCTCAAGCCTCTACGCTGGATCAAGTGGCAATCAGGCTCAGTTTGGGCAAACTTGGTCGCAAAGACCGCAGCAAGCACACCATAAAACTATAGACAGCAAGGGTATGACGGCAACTTCTCAGTCCCTGCAAAACCAACTCTCGCGCATCGCCCCCTTTGACCGACTACCAGGGGCCGCGCTGACGAGCATTATCCAGGGGGCACAACTGCTGCGCTATCGCATCGGCCAGCCCATTGCCCGCCCAGAAGCGTTGCCTCAGCTCATCTTGATTATGGAAGGGCAGGCTCGCCTGTTGGCCGAAGATCCTCGCACGGAGAAGCCGGTCACCCTGAGTTTATTGGAGGCGGGAGCCCTGATCGGGGCAGTCGGCCTGCTGCGTGGCAAACCCTGTGAAACGGCGATCGCCTCCTCTGAGGTGGTGGGACTACAATTTTCGATGGGAGCCTTTCAGCAAGCGTTAGATCGCCATGAGGACTTTGCGCAAGCCCTGCGCAATCAGCTGTATCTGGCCGAGGTATTTGATCTGTTGGCACGCCAGATTAGCGAACAGGCCGAAGATGTGGGCGATCTGGCCCTGTTTTCTCGGCGGGCGCACAAAGCGGGCGTCGTGCGCTATCTGCCTTACGGCAAGCGGGCGCTCAGCGTGGATACTGACAGCGAGCTGATGTGGTTTGTCAGTAGCGGCACCATTATCAATCAGCCGATGGGCAGTCGCCTCAACCTCGAGTGGGCGGGCCATGAGTTAGATGTCATCAGTCCCCAAGGGGCGCGCCTGGTGGGCTTGCCCAATTTATCGCCGCCCCCAGTATCTCCCCCCCCAGCCGCTGCGGCCAATGGCGGGGCATTAGCACCGACGGCTGGCAGTAACCGCGACGCGATTCCCTATGCGCCGGCTCAGCTGCCTGATGCGGAGCCCGACACGAGCGGGGCCACTCCCGAGTATCCCTTTGTGCGGGGCCGGGGTGATGTGGAAGGCATGGTGGCCTGCATGGAGATGGTCAGCCTGCACTTTGGCATGCCCTTTCGGCGCGATATTATTCGGCGAATTCTGACCAATCAGCGCGACCGCTTGGGCCAGCTATCGCTGCCCTTAGCGGGCAAAGTGGCCGAATTCATGGGGTTGAGAACCCAGCTAACGAAGGTGCCCGCCAGCGCCATCAGCCGCTTGCCCACACCGGCCCTCGTCGCCTGGCAAGAAGGCTTTGCCATTTTGTATGAAACCAGCTCTAAGACGCGGGTGCTGGCAATTCCCGAAGAGGGGATTGTGCAGCGATCGCCTCAAGCGTTTGAAGAAACCTGGGGCGGCGAAGGCGAAGTTTTACTGCTCGAAACCACCCGTGAGACGCCCCAAGAGCGGTTTGGCCTCAGCTGGTTTTTGCCTTCCCTGAAAAAGTACCGCTGGGTACTCGTGGAAGTGCTGATCGCCTCGTTCTTTGTGCAACTGTTTGGCTTGGCCAATCCGTTGATGGTGCAGGTCATCATCGATAAGGTAATCGTCCAAAACAGTACTGATACCCTGCAGGTATTGGGCGTCTTTCTGTTAGTGATTGCCGTCTTTGAGGCGCTCTTAACCGCTCTGCGCACCTACTTATTTGTCGATACGACCAACCGGATCGACATGACGCTGGGCACGGAGATTATCGATCATTTGCTGCGCTTGCCCCTGCGCTATTTTGACAAACGGCCCGTGGGCGAACTCTCGAGCCGCGTGAACGAGCTGGAGAATATTCGCAAGTTCCTCACCGGTACTGCCCTGACCGTCGTACTAGACGCCGTGTTTTCGGTGCTCTACATCGTGGTCATGTTCATCTATAGCTGGCTGTTGACCCTGGTGGCGCTGGCGACGATTCCCCTCTTTGTCTTTTTGACCGTGCTGGTGGCCCCGATTGTGCGGCGACAGCTGCGCCAAAAGGCGGAGCGCAATGCCTCGACCCAATCTTATTTAGTGGAAGCGCTGTCAGGGATTCAAACCGTTAAGGCCCAAAACATCGAGCTGCGTACCCGTTGGCAATGGCAAGAACGCTATGCCAGCTACGTCAGTGCCGGCTTCAACACGGTGCTGACCTCCACCACTGCCGGGGCGGCCAGCAACTTTTTGAACAAGCTCTCGGCCCTGTTAGTGCTGTGGGTCGGGGCGTACCTGGTGCTGCAGGGGGAGCTGAGCTTAGGTCAGCTGATTGCCTTCCGGATCATCTCGGGCTACGTGACCGCGCCGATTTTGCGCCTGGCGCAAATCTGGCAAAACTTCCAAGAGACGGCGCTATCGCTAGAGCGCCTGAGCGATATTTTGGATCATCCCTGCGAAGCCGAAGACCAAGGCCGCAATCAGATTCAAATGCCGGATATTCAAGGCACCGTGCGCTACGAAGATGTAGCGTTTCGGTTTGGCCCCACGGGGCCGATGCAGCTGGTCAACATCAATTTGGAATTCCCTGCCGGTGAGTTTGTCGGCATCGTCGGCCAGAGCGGGTCGGGCAAAAGCACCCTGATGAAGCTCTTGCCGCGCCTGTATGAGATCGAGTCAGGTCGCATTCTGATCGATAAGTACGACATCAGCAAAGTGGAGCTGTATTCGCTGCGGCAGCAGGTGGGTATCGTGCCCCAAGACAGCTTGCTGTTTGAAGGCAGCATTCAAGAGAATATTTCACTGACGCGCCCTGACGCCGATACCGAAGCCATTATTGAGGCGGCACAAATCGCCTGTGCCCATGAATTCATCATGGATTTGCCCTTGGGCTACAACACACGAGTGGGGGAACGGGGGGCCTCCCTTTCCGGCGGACAGCGCCAGCGGATTGCGATCGCCCGCACCATTTTGCACAATCCTCGGCTGCTGATCTTAGACGAGGCCACCAGTGCCCTCGATTACGATACCGAAAAGCAAGTCTGTAATCACCTGAAGGATTGGGGTCAAGGTCGCACAGTGTTTTTCATTACCCACCGGCTCAGCACAATTCAGGACTCGGACACTATTCTAGTAATGGATCGCGGTGCCGCCGTTGAGCAAGGCAGCCATGAAGAGTTGATGGCACTGAGGGGGCGCTACTACACGCTGTATCAACAACAGATTCATACCCCTGAGTAAACGCCCAAGCCGCTGCTGAGGCAGCTGTGTCAAAACTGTACTGTTCCCCTGGCTAATCGTAAGGATGACCTATGACCCCCGGCTCACGCATTACCCAAAACGGTCAATCACAAAACGGGCACCTGTCTAACGGCCGGATGCAAAACGGTCAGGCCCCGCCGCCCCCACCGCCGTCAGCCCCGCTGCCGAATTCGCCTAACTTTGAGCGCTCGGTCATTTTGCGGCAGTCACCCCGCTGGGCGCGCTATGTCGTGTGGGGGATTGTCGGCGTTACGGTTTCTACCGTGACTTGGGCCTGCCTCGCCAAAATCGAAGAGGCGATTCCGGCTCAAGGCAAGCTCGAACCAGAAGGGGTCGTACAGCCGGTGCAGGCACCTGTGGGCGGCGTTGTCGAAGAGATTCGGATCAATGAAGGCGAGAGCGTTGAGCAGGGAGATGTGCTGGTCACCCTTGATCCCAAGGCCACCGAAGCACAGCTAGAAGCGCTGCAAGAGGTGCGCGATAGCCTGGTAGAAGAAAACGATTACTATCGGTCGCAATTGAGCCCAGATCCCGAACTGGAGGGAGCGCCAACAACGGTGGCACCAGAGGTGGCGCGCCTGACCAGCAACCGCGTGGCTTTGGTCGAAGAGAACGAACTGTATCGGGCGATTCTCCGGGGGGATTTAACCGCAGCCAACCTATCGCCGCGCCAGCGCCAGCGCGTGCAAACGTCACTTGGCGACATCAATTCCCAACTGGAGATCAATCGGCTCGAAATTGAGCAGCTGTCCAAACAGCTAGATCAAGTGCGAGTGCAATTGAATAACGCCATTCAAGCACTATCGGTCGAGCAAGAGATTTTGGGCCGAATCGAACCGTTGGTCGAACAGGGCGGCATCTCCGAGCTGCAGGGGTTGCGCCAAGCGCAAGAGGTCAATAACCGCCAAACTGAAGTCAATAGTCTGCAAGAAGAGCAGCAGCGCCTCATACTCGCGATCGATCAGGCGCAAGAAGAACTGCGCCGCACCTCCGTCGTCTCGAACGAAGAACTGCTGGAGCGCATCGCCGCTAACGATAACCAGATCGCTAACATCGACAGCCAGCTGACCAAGGTGGTGGTGGATAACGAAAAGCAGCTAGAAGAAATTACTGGCCAAGTCAGCCAGCTAGAGTTTGCGCTGGAAAATCAGGAACTTAGGGCTCCCCTCGATGGCCAAGTCTTTAACCTGAGGGCCAACCAGCCGGGCTACGTTGCCAACGCTACCGAGCCCATTTTAGAAATCGTGCCCAATGACACGCTGGTGGCTCGGGTGTTTGTGACCAACCGCGATATCGGTTTTGTCACGCAGCGGTTTAGCGACAGCGGCGAACCGCTGAAAGTAGACGTCCGAATTGACTCATTTCCCTTTAGTGAATTTGGCGATGTCGAAGGTACCGTCATTCACATTGGTTCAGACGCCTTGCCTCCCGACGAAATCAACCCGTTCTATCGCTTTCCGGTCGAAATTGAGCTAGAGACCCAATCTCTGAGTGAAACTTTGCCATTGCAGTCGGGCATGTCAGTGACCGCCAACATCAAACTGCGCAAGCGTCGCGTCATCACGATGCTGAGCGATCTCTTCGTGCGCAAAATTGATAGCCTGCGTTCAGGCGGCTAGGGGCAATGTTCGAATAAAGCAACGGAAGCGGAGGGATTCGAACCCTCGAGGGAGGTTACACCCCCTACATCCTTGGCAGGGAGGCGCGTTCAACCGCACCTC
>CALCPB010000145.1 GCA_937897665.1 uncultured Halomicronema sp.
TAGCGTTCCTGAAATAGCCGTCGTTAATCCGTGCACTACTTAGATCAACATCTGTTAAATCCGCATTGTTTAGCCAGACCCTGTCTAAATGAGCATTATGTAGATTGGCTTGCCTCAAATCTGTACCGGTCATGATTGTGGATTGTATCCAGGTATCGCTCAGGTCTGCCTCTACCAAAGTTGTGTCCACGAAACGGGCTTCGACAAATCGAGAGCCCTTGAACAAAGCACCTGATAAATCGGCTTCAGATAAATCGGCGACGACGATCGTGCAAGACTCGCATGTTCGCGTTTCGATAATCCGATTCACTTCCCCTGGGAGGGTGAGTTCTAGCCCCGCATCACCAATATCAGCTACAGCCTCTAGTGAGAGTGTGGCGGCAGGAAGGAACAGGGAGAATGCGAATAGCTTTAAGAACCAGGCTTGGCTGTAGAACATGCGAATAAGTAACGGTGTGGAATAGTGCGATCGCGTCTCGTCAGCTAGATCGAGCATGAGTCCTATTCAACATAGACGCTGTCCTCGCCCTTCAGAGCCGTGCTCTGAATACTCTGAGCGCGCTAGCGTTGACAGGCTTATCGTCCAATGTAGGGGAAACCGTACTAGGCGGGAGCAATATTGCCCTTGATGGAACGGGCGATCGCCGACGAAGATCAAGCCGTTTACGCTGTCTAGAAAAACGTGGGTCACCGGCACTATGGCGACAATTCTGGAAAAGGGCAACATCAGTATCCATACTGAGAACATTTTTCCCATCATTAAAAAATGGCTCTACTCAGATCATGAGATTTTCCTGCGGGAATTGGTCTCTAACGGGGTTGATGCCATTCAAAAACTGTCACTGCTAGCGCGATCGGGGCAGTATGACGGCGACGTTAGCGAACCCGTCATTAGTATTGCGATCGATAAAGAAGCCAAAACCCTCAGCATCTCTGACACGGGGTTAGGCATGACCGCCGATGAGGTCAAAAAATACATCAACCAGGTCGCCTTCTCGAGCGCCGAAGAATTTGTCAGCAAGTTCAAAGAGAGCGGCGACGCCAACATCATTGGCCACTTTGGTTTGGGCTTCTATTCATCATTTATGGTGTCTAGCCAGGTCGAAATCGATACCCTGTCTTACCAAGCTGGGGCCGAAGCCGTCCACTGGCGCTGTGATGGCTCCACTGAGTTTGAGCTGTCGCCCTCTGAGCGTGACACGGTGGGCACCACCATTACCCTGCACCTGCTCGAAGACGAAGAGTCGTATCTGGAAACAGCCCGCATTCAGCAGCTGGTGAAAACCTACTGTGACTTTCTCCCCGTCCCGATCAAAATGGACGATGAAGTCATCAATAAGCACGAAGCGCCCTGGAAGCAGTCGCTCAACAGCCTCAGCGATGAAGACTATCTCGAATTTTATCGCTACCTCTATCCCTTCCAAGAAGAGCCGCTGCTGTGGGTTCATCTGAATACTGACTACCCCTTTGCGGTCAACGGCATTCTGTATTTTCCTAAGCTGAAGCCCGACATTGACGTCACCAAGAGCAGCATCAAGCTCTTTTGCAATCAGGTTTATGTCAGCGACAACTGCGAAGAAATTATTCCCCGCTTCCTGATGCCGCTGCGGGGCGTCATCGACAGCCCGGACATTCCGCTCAACGTGTCACGCAGCTTTTTGCAGAACGATCGCACCGTTCGCAAAATCTCTGACTACATTGCGCGTAAAGTCGGCGATAGTTTGAAAGGGCTGTACCGCACCGATCTGGCGAAGTACATTGCCTCCTGGCAAGACCTGGGCACCTTCGTCAAGTTCGGCTCCATGAACGATGACAAGTTTAAGCAACAGGTCGAAGACGTCATTATCTTCCGCAGCACTGCCCAGTTGGGTGAAGCTGCCGATGAGGCCACGGCGAAGGTCGAAGTGCAAACCGACGAGGGTGATGCCTGGTCAGAAGTAGATGACTCGACCGTGCCTACGGATGCCAACGGCAACTACTACACCAACCTGAAGGATTATCTGGAGCGCAACAAAGAGCGGCACGAAAACCGCGTCTTTTACGCCACCGATGAAGCTTCTCAGGCCACCTATATTGCGCTGCACCAGTCGCAGGGCTTAGAGGTCTTGTTCTTAGATGCTTTCATCGACACCCACTTCGTCAGCTTCTTAGAGCAGCAGTATAGCGATGTGACCTTCGCGCGGGTTGATGCCGACCTTGACGACGCCCTGTTAGATAAGGAGCAGGAAAGCGAAATCATTGATCCCACCACGAACAAAACCCGTGATGAGGAAATTAAGGGTCTTTTTGAAACGGCGTTGAATCGGCCCAAGGTGACCGTGCGGACAGAGGCACTGAAGACGGACAACCCCGATACGCCGCCCGCCATGGTGCTGCTGCCTGAGCAAGCTCGCCGCATGCAGGAAATGATGGCGATGATGCAGCAAACCAATGCCGAGTTCCCCGAGGAGCACGTACTGCTGGTAAATACGGCTCACCCGCTGATCAAAAATCTGACCCAGCTGGGCCAGAGTGCGATCGTGCAGCCCGACGGTTCCAGTTCACCAGCGGGCAGCATGGCGACCCTGATCTGTCAGCACGTCTACGATTTGGCGCTGATGGCGCAAAAGGGCTTTGATGCCGATGGTATGAAGTCGTTTGTGGAGCGATCGAGCAAGCTGCTGACCCAACTTACCGAAAGCTAGTCAGTCGAAGGCAAACCCGACTCACCCCTGAGTGGTGAAATCAACCGCCGCCAATCTCTGAAAAGCCCTGCGATCCTTGAGCACAGTCCAAAGGATCGCAGGGCTTTTTTGTGGCTTTAAGGGTAGTGGCGGTAGTCAGAGCGATCGCGCTTCATCTGGAGTTCAGAACTAGCAGGCAAAAGATGGAGTTTAGATGAAATCCGGTAGTGACCACTGTCCTCACTTTCACGGAGAATCTTCGCCACGTTTTTGTTGTAACCGTAAAGTTACGGAAGGATACCCAGAATTATGTATAAAGCTTCATTGAAGATGGCGATTACGTAGAGACCCCGCTATTGAGCGGAAATTATGATCGCAGACAATCGCTCACTACTGTTTCGTTCAAGGAATAAGACGGATGTCACCTGTAGCTGCCATCTGCGAGAGGTCTGACTCGCAGTTTGACTTCGTCCCCCAACCTAAAGAGACCACCTCGAATATCCAGGTGATTTTTGATGCTAGGGTCGATCATCTCTCGTTCCTGCTAGCAGGGCTGCAGCCCGGTGTCACCGCTCACATCCTCGACCCGAATCGAGACGGTATCACCCAAATTACGAGTTTGTTGCAGCAGCACCCGACAACGGCGCTGCCGCTAGTGGCTCATGGCGTGCCGGGTGCGGTGCAACTGGGCAACACGCTCTTAAACCTCAACACATTAGCTGATTACGAAGCAGCG
>CALCPB010000146.1 GCA_937897665.1 uncultured Halomicronema sp.
GCTAAATACCGCAGTGAAGCGGACGATATCGGCATTGGCGTCATTGATGCCGATGGTGAAAAATGCGATCGCTGCTGGAACTATTCCACCCAGGTCGGCCAGTCGACCGAGCATCCGACGATCTGCGATCGCTGTGTGGATGCCCTATCTAACCGGTTCTAGGTGGGTTGACAGCAAACCTGAATTTGCAGGAGGGGGAGGTGGGTACTTCCCCTTCCTCCTGACAGCCGATCGCTGGTTCAACGCACAAACTGCGGCATGATTTCTGCCGCAGTATAGAGGCCGTGCTGTCCTCTTTGGTGCAAAGCCACTCCGGCCTTGAGATAGCCAAAGGCCGGGCCGCAGACATTCGCGGCCATGCTGGTTTCGTCTCCCAATGTAAACGTGTGGGTCGAAAGTTTACCTTCAAACGTGCGTCCCGTCACTTGAACGTTCGTGCTCAGGGGTTTCTTCGCGTTGCGCGTATCGACAATGCCGCCGACGGTCACCTGATCGCGATCGCAGATGCCCGCGAGTTCCAACATGAGGTCATCAGCATGCTCCATATTCTCCAACGCTAAGATGCCGTTGGTGCGATCAAGCAGGGTGGCCACTTCTTCATCGGTCATGGCCCGTGCCGAGTCCACATCGTAGTCAGGCATGTGGGCAATGTCATCGCGAATGGAGGCACGGTAGGCTTCCCAGTTAGCGATGCCGACGCCAAAGGTGATTTTGACACTGTGAACTTCGGTGTAGCTCTGGGCCGCGATCGCGGCAGCGGCGGTCAATAAGCCTGGGGTGGCCCCGCAGCCGGTCATGTAGGTAATCCCTGCTGCCTGCAGGTCAGCTCTCAAGGCCCAGATTTGCTCCATGGCACTGGTGCGCTTCAAGGCGTCGACTAAGACCCCCTGCCAGCCCGATGCGATAAATTGCTGCACCACTGATGCCATGAAGGTATTGGGCAAGTTCGGCAGCGCCAAAAAGTATCCCTGCACAGCAGGGGCTGACATCACCAGATCGGTAATGCTGCGTTGGCTGAGCACGCCCCCCGGCTCGACATAGCCAATCGACCCGCGATCGCGATAGGCGGCGATACAGGCTTGGGGTTCTAATCCTGTTGGAGAGTAGACGTAGCCTTGCTTATCAGCGGCGGCTACTACGACCATTTCTGCTTTTGGGGCCAGTACGCGAGTGGCCGCTTGACCCAGCCCGCCAAAGCCGAGAACGCCAACCGCAATGGGGGATGCTGGACGCAGGTGTTGAGAATCCATAGGGTTATCCATTGACATCACAGTCCACTATTATCGGCTGATCTGGTCGTCACCAAGCAGACAATCCGATCCGCGATCGCTGGTTCAGACGAAGATCATATGTACAAGCATGAAGATTTGCGAAGAGATGTCGGGTGAGCGGCCCAAAAACCAGGGTTTTGGAGCCTCTCTGAGGCGCGATAGGTTGACGGTTCTAGCCAACTTACGTAACACTAAAACCTAGTTTGGAGCAGCTGCTCCTGCCATCAATAACTTGCATAAACTTTTGCGATGAGATGGTTGAGCATCTTTTAAGAATGCTCGGTAGGATAAGGTCAGTTAAATATTGATCCCTACAGTTTGATATCAGGCTCATTCGAGCCTTTATCCCGAGAGCCTATGGAAACCTTGGAATTCATCATCTATCCCGACGGTCGCGTCAAAGAGATGGTGACTGGCGTCGTAGGACGCTCCTGTGAAGAGGTGACCCGCAAGATTGAAGAACAATTGGGCAACGTAGTCAGCCGTGAAAGTACATCTGAGTACTATGCTCAATCGGTTCAACAAACGGCGTCAACAGAAACTCAGAACCAGGTCTCTCATAGTGATTGGGGTTAGTTCAACGGTTGTTTAAGCACGGTTAACATGTCGCACTTTAGCCAAATCCGCACTAAAATTCGCAACCTTGCTGCCCTGCAAGCTGCTCTGACCGACCTTGACATTGATTGGCAGCCGGGTCCTTCGCCCGTTCGAGGCTATCAAGGTTTAACCGAAACTGCTGAAGTTGTCATTGAGCAACCTAATGGTTTTGACATTGGGTTTCGTCTTAACCCAGACACCAAAGACTATGAGCTCGTCGCTGATCTGCAATATTGGCAGCAGCCCCTCTCAGTCGATGGCTTCGTTAATCAGATTAGCCAGCGTTACGCCATCAACACTGTTTTGACGGCAACCGCTAACGAAGGGTTTCAGGTAGCTGAGCAACAAACGACGGCAGAGGGTGCTGTTCGTTTAGTTGTTCAACGTTGGGCTTAAGAGTCTTTCTTGAAAGAAGGTACTGGTGTCAAGTGTTGATGATCCGGCGGGCACTACCTGGCTGGCGTGGTCGCCTGAAGCATCCTTGAGAGCAGTACTTTTATTTTTATAAATCGCCTTGGTCGTCACAAGAGGGGAACACCACCGTGCCCCAGAATTTTGAAGATGCGTCTTTAGATGCTGATAGGCATGATTCGATGGCTCCGACCGGCTTCGAGCCAGAGCTCGGAGGTGACTTGCGGGGGGGAGAAGACCGCACCGGTTTTGAGCCCGAGTTGGGCGGTGCTTTTCGACAAAAGGGCGTTTATGTCGACGAGCTGACCTGTATCGGCTGCTGTCACTGTGCCCATGTGGCACGCAGCACTTTTTATATTGAGCCTGACCATGGGCGGGCGCGGGCGATTCGACAAGATGGCGACAGCGAAGCCGTCATTCAAGAAGCGATTGATACTTGCCCCGTTGATTGCATTCATTGGGTCGATTACACAGAACTAAAGCAGCTCGAGAAGGAACGCCAAACGCAGGTGATTCCCGTGGCTGGGTTTCCAGTTGATAAGGCGATGTCTCGGATTGAGCAACGCAAGCGGATGAAGCGCCACCTCAGAGCTCAGGAAAAACCTTCCTAAACTTCTTGCGAGGTTTTTGGGCAGTGTTGTCTGACGAACTGCAACTGGCTAGCTTGGCTGCGC
>CALCPB010000147.1 GCA_937897665.1 uncultured Halomicronema sp.
TCAACCATGTGTTAGCCGTCAATCCTGAGACGACGGCGGTGCGCCGCATTCCGCTGACCATCGAGTTCTCTTTTTATCTGGGCGCGGCGCTATTTCTCGGCACCATTCTCTGGACCGTGCTGACGACTCCAGAAACTCCCCCCCCAAACCTTGACCGCTTTGAGCAGCTGCAAGAAGAACGGGGCGGCTTTTTGAATAGCCTGCTAGAGACCCGGCAAGCGTTGGGCAAGCTGCCCAAAACCATGCAGCAGTTGGCTTGGGTGCAGGTGTTTACCTGGCTGGGTATTTTCTGCTTCTTTATTTATTTTCCCCCGGCGGTGGCCCGCAACATTTTTGGGGCAGTGGATTTTAATTCCGCCCTATACGACGAGGGCATTGAGTGGGCGGGCGTTTGCTTTGCGGTTTTCAACGCTGTCTGCATTGGGTTCTCATTCGTGCTCCCCGCGCTGACGCGCCGACTGGGCCGTAAGGCCATCCATAGCCTGTGTCTGGCTTGCGGCGGCATTGGACTGATTTCGCTCCTATTGATTCATCAACCGCTGCTGCTGCTGTTGCCGATGGTGGCGTTTGGCACGGCTTGGGCCAGTGCGCAATCGATTCCCTATGCGATTTTGACCCATGCGATTCCGACCCAGCAGCGCGGGATTTACCAAGGCATTTTCAACTTTTTTGTGGTGTTGCCCGAGATTGGCGTTTCCTTAGCGTTTGGTTGGGTGATGCAGTACGTGCTCCACGACAACCGGTTAGCGGCCGTGGTGGTGGGTGGCGTCTTTTTGCTCATCGCCGCCGCCTTAACGCTATGGGTGCAGCTGCCCGTGAGCGTTGCCGTCACATCTGGGGATAACTCAGTAACAGCTGGAACTGCTGAAACCGCTCAGCCTGACCCTACGCCAGAGGCGGCTGAGCAATCGCTGCCGTAATCTTGATACCAGGCTTTGATCACCGACTATCCCCAACATTAGATTGCTCTATTCACCTTACCGACTCGTTATCTGTGCTACTTACTCGATCCCAATGGCTGCGAATCTGGCCTAACCGGCTCACCCAATTGTTGTTGTTAGCAGCAACCATCATGGTTTACAGCGTCTTGGGGATGGCGATCGGCAACTCGCTCTTTGTCAGCTATGTGGGGGCTAAACATCTGCCCCTGGCGTTCATGCTGATTGGGCTCTGTTCCATGCCGGCCTATGTGCTGTTTTCTCAGGTGGTAGATCGTTACAGTCGGCCCAAGCTGCTGCGTTCTGTGCTCATGGGGTCTATAGTCATCGCGCTGGGGCTCTGGCTCTGGTTGGCCCAGGCCTCTGCCGCCCCTTACGGCTACTATGTCCTGCTCATTGCGGTCTTCTTTCAATGGGATTTTCACAACAATGTGTTGTACCCGAGTTTGTTGACCGACTATTTCACCACGGCTGAATACAAACGGAACGCCCCTTACATTGCGATTTCGCAAGCGGCGGGAACCCTCGTCGGGGGCGGACTGACCATGCTGCTGGCCCAGGTCTTTAGAACCCGAGATTTGCTGCTGTGCCTACCGGTTGTCTTTGTGCTGGGGATGGTGCAGCTGATTTATCTGGAGAGTTCTCAACGTCAGCAAACGGCGGCTAAATCAACTGCGGCGGCTGTCGATCTCTTAGACTCGCTCAAAACGTTTCCGGGGCTGGTTAAACGCTATCCGCTCGCGCTGTTTTTGGCGAGCAGTAGCTTTCTGTTGGTGATTATCTATATCGGTTCTGAGTTTATCTGGTTCAACATTTACAGCGATCGCTTCACCGATCAAGCGCTGACGAGCTTTTTAGGCTTGATGCGCATCCTCATCAGTATGGTGCAGATGGCGGTGATTTATGGCATTACCCGCCCCCTGCTGAAAACCCTGGGAGTCGCTCGGCTGAATCCGGTCTATCCCCTGACCACGCTGATGAGCTTTGCGGGACTGCTCTCCCAGTTTGGGTTGCCCGCCGCGATCGGCCTACACATCAATGGGGATGCGCTCTATAAAGCCATCAACCTGCCGGTGCACCAGCTCAATTACAACGCCATTCCGCGCGAGTTTATCGGGCGAATTCGCACGTTGAGTGACGGATTCATTTACGCCTTGGGGTTGACGCTAGCGGGCGCGCTGCTGTGGGTCGGCGAAACCCATCTGAGCCCGATGCAGATCGCCTGGCTAGTCGCCGGATTAACGGGGCTGCTGTTGCTGCTGCGATTGCCGATGGGGCGATTCTACGCCAGCGGGTTAGAAGCCATGATTCGCTCTAATAGCATCAACCTGGATGAGTTTGATAGCTATGCGATACCGCTATCGCCTCAATCGAGCGATGCCGTTCGCGAACTGCTGACCGATGCCGACCGCTATACCCAACTCAAAGGGGTGGAGCTGGCCGCCAGAATGAATCAGCCAGAGGACTTTCTGCCTGATGTGGAAGCCTTGATTCCTGAGGCTGATACGCAGCTCTATGGGGCCGCGATCGCCTTGTTTATGGATTGCCCCGCCCTGCTTGAGCATTTTCAGGAACGCCTCTTGCACCCGCATTTGCAAGCGTTTGCCCTAGAGATTCTGCTGATAAACCAATATCGCCCTAGTCAGGCGCAAATTGACACCTGGCTGCAGGATTCCCGCCCCAATCACCGCGTCTTGGGAGCGATCGCCCAAACGATTGTCGATCCCACGGCACCCGTGACCTGGGCAGAGCTCGACAACACCACAGCGCGTATCGTGCCTCGGGTTGTGGCCTACAGCCATAACCCGACCCTGACTCCCCTGATTCCGCAGGTGGTGCTGACTCAAGCAAATGCAGATGTCGTGCGGGCCGGTTTAGAGGCGCTGTTACCTCTAACCCAGCGGGATGACGAGGCTGTTGCCGCCATTGCCCAGACCAAGGTCGATCACCCAGCTCCCTGGGTGCGGATGGCGGCCTTTGATTTGCTCAAGGTTACGGTCTGTGCGGAACACTTGACCATTGTCGGCGCGAGTCTGGGTGACCCCGATCCGCGCGTGCGTCAGCGAGTCGCCAGCACCCTAGCCGCTTACGGTCGGCCCGGGTTAGCGATCGCGCAGGCCAAGCTGCAGGATACTCAACCAGACGTGGTCAACACGGTCATCACCGCCATTGGCCTGGTGCGCACCAAGTATGCCAGCAACCTGCTGTTTGAGTACCTGACGCCGAGCTATAAGCAGCTGACGCGCACCCGTCAATGGCAGCAGCAAATCCCCATCGAAGCTCCACGATGGCAGCCGTTGCGGGTAGCGATCGCCGATTATCATCACCGCCTGATTCAGAAAGTTTTGTATGTGCTCTCCGCATTGGGGCACGCTCAAACGGTGAACACCGTCAATCGCCTACTGACGATTCAAGATCAAAGCGAGCTGGAAAATGCCCTGGAAGTTCTGGCTTCGCTTAATCACCGTCGATTTGTGATGCCTCTGATGCCTTTGCTAGAGGCCCAGCACAGCTCTGAGTTACCGGCGAGCCGCCTTCAAGCCACCCCGCAGTGGCTGCGAACCAAGGGGTATCATATGTTGTTGGAAGCCCTAGAAGCCAACGACCGCTGGCTCAAAACTGGAGCCTTGATTGCCCTGGCGACGATTCCATCCGCGCTCGCCAATGACCCTGATCCTTTTGTTAAGCAAATCGCCAGCCAAATTTTTGGCGTGATTGATCCGTCAACGTTACTGACCAATACCGCCATGAACCGACTGCTACTGCTCAAAAAGGTGGCCCTTTTCAAGAATCTGTCATTGGACGAGCTGCTGCTGATTGACCAAAGCCTGGAGCAAACTCAAGCCCTGGCCGATGAAACCATTTTTGCTGAGGGCGACTGGGGTACTCACCTTTTCATCATTGCTGATGGTACCGTGCAGCTGCTTAAGGATACCGACAGTGCGCCGCGCGAGCTGAAACAGCTGCAGCCGGGGCAATACTTTGGTGAGGTGGCGCTGTTTGATGATGCGCCGCGCTGGGATGGGGCGATCGCGGTGACCGATTGCACGCTACTCAAACTCAGTAAGAATCGTTTCCTCAGCCTCGTGACTCAGCGGCCTCACATCATTTTGGAAATGTGCCGCTTCCTCAGTCAACGGCTGCGCGAAACGGATAACCGTGGGTATGATCAGGCGCTCACTGCGGCGGTCGAATCGGCGGATCAAGAACGAACGAGTTTTGTGGAATCGTCCTCTTGATTAGGTTGAGCATTTGTTCGCCCCTAGCCAGGATTGGCCTGCTCCTTATCCCTTCTGGATGGGGCGATCTTGATTTGGATAGTTTGCCAAGAATGACGCCTGTATAAGTCGTCGCTTGCAAAGAGAGAGGCACTGGAGTTTTTTCTTGTGTCTGGCGAAGCCTGTCCAGAGGGATTAGGAAAGGTGTCACAAGCGGTCAGTTTTTGGCCGCATAACCACACTCCAGGTCTACATGCAGAGGAGGTTTATGGGTCGTTGGTTATCCCAGTACGGAAATCCGCTCAAGTTAAAGAACCTTTGGGGCCGTTGACGGCTAAACCGAATTTCTATACTAAAGGGGTTGGCAAGGTAACTCGCGTTGTCTCTCGCTGCTGGCATTGCCGCCTGATGGCCTCGGCTATCGAGTAGGGTGAGATGAGACACGAGCAAGCTACAGGCCTTGCCGGCTGTATTAGCACCGATTAAAGGAGCGCTCATGAGCCAAAACACCGCCGTAATGGAAGCCGTCGAGTCGCTAGACTATCGCGTCACAGTGGGCGATGTGGCGGCTAAGTCAGGCTTAGAGTTGGCAGTGGCTCAACAGGAACTCAATGCTCTAGCTGCCGACACTCTGGCACATCTACAAGTTTCGGAGGCGGGGGAAATTGCCTACGAGTTTCCCAAAGGCTTTCGGGCGATTTTGCGCAATAAATACTGGCAACTACGCTGGCAGCAAACCTGGGAAAAGATTTGGGGGGTGCTGTTCTACCTGATTCGCATTTCCTTTGGGGTGTTGTTGCTGCTGTCAATTTTGCTGATCATGGTGGCGATCGCCATTATCCTGATTGCTCTGTCCGCGTCTCAACGCGACGATGATCGCGGAGGCGGCGGTGGGTTTGGCGGCGGCGGCATGATATTCGTGCCGCGCTTTTGGATTGGTGACTTGTACTGGCTGTTTAATTACGACCGCTATGGTCGGCGCGCGCCCCGGCGCGTGAATCAGCGCCCCAACCAGCGATCCAATCGTCGCGGTCAACGCAATGACGACGACATGAACTTTTTAGAGGCGATTTTCTCCTTTCTCTTTGGCGATGGTGACCCCAATGCCGAGCTGGAGGAACGCCGCTGGCGCGAAGTCGGAGCCGTGATTCAAAACAATGGGGGAGCGATCGCAGCTGAGCAGGTCGTCCCGTATCTGGATAACGTCGGTAAGGACTGGACCACCGCCGACGAAGACTACATTTTGCCCGTGCTGACCCGCTTCAACGGCGTTCCCGAAGTCAGCCCCAAAGGCGAGATTATCTATCACTTCCCGGAGCTGCAGGTCACGGCCCAAGACCGAAAGCGCAGTGCCGTCGCCGCCTATCTCAAAGAGACGCCGCAAAAGTTTAGTGAGGCCAGTAGTGGCCAAATCTCCGGAGCGATCGCCCTGGGGGTTGTCAACTTTGTCGGTGCGATCGTCTTGGGGGCGTTGCTGCAAGACCAGGCCATGGTGGCTGAACTGGGCGGGCTGGTCGCTTTTGTGAGTGCCATCTACTGGCTGTTGCTGGGCTATGGTACGGCTTTTCTGGGTATTCCGGCCGTCCGCTATTTTTGGACGCAGCGTAAGAACAAACAGATCGCCCAACGGAATGAAAGTCGTCAAGACCGGGCGATCGCCCTCAATTCAGTCACGCCAGAACTCGATGAAAAAATCGACTTTGCTCGCCAATTTGCCGCTCAGACGGTGGTCGATAAAGCCGATTTGGCCTACACCAGTGCAAAGGATCTCACCGAACAGGAATATGAACAGCGCGACAAACTCGATGCCGAGTGGCAAAAGCGCTTAGAGAATGGCACGGATTAGTGGCGGTTGCTCTCAACGGTCATCATCCGATTGCTGCTCCCTGACCTGACCGGTTTCCCCTGTTCCCTGACGCTGCCTGCGGGCTTATTCATCTTCGTCCGCTGCCGCTTCATCGGCTGCTCGCTGATCCTGCAGCGCCTGAATTTGCAACAGCAGGACTTCTTCCTGATCTTCAAATTCTTCTTCAGGAACGTCGCCCATATCGAAGGCCAACTGCAGCGTCAGCAATTGCTTTTGCAGCGCTTCTAGCTCATCAGTCGGGTCTTCTACCTGATCTAAAATCTTTTCGGCGATCCAGGTGACGCCGCCGAGGGGAGCGGTCACTGGAGCCATGAGCAATCGTAAAAGCATGCAAGTGAGGTTCTCTTGGTGACGAACGACGGGCCATAGTCTTAACATGACCACTGACAGAGTGAATGGGGCGATCGCTTCATGAAGCTTTGCCCAGCGACACTCATTCCTCGTTCATTGATCCTTCAGTAAGATACATTACTGTCACGAATAACCGTTGTGCTGGACTTGAGGTGGGGGCCATGGGGTACTTCCTAGCGGGTGATATTGGCGGAACTAAGACCATTTTGCGGCTGGTGGCCGCTGAATCAGAGACGTTAGTCACCTGCTACGAACAGGAATATGTCTCCAACCAGTTTCCTGATCTCGTGCCGATGGTGCAGACCTTTTTGCAGGCTGCTCAAGACGAGAACAGCCTACCGGGGGTGCCGACCCAAGCCTGCTTTGCGATCGCCGGGCCAGTGGTGGACAATACGTCTCACCTAACTAACCTGACGTGGAATCTGGACGGCGATCGCCTAGCCCAGGCCCTCGATCTGCAAGCCGTGGAGCTGATCAACGACTTTGAAGCGATCGGTTATGGCGTTTTGGGGTTAGAAAGTGACGATATTCATGTTTTGCAGGCCGGTATCACTGATGCCACGGCACCCGTGGCGATTATCGGCGCGGGAACGGGGCTGGGCCAGGGATTTGCGATCCCAGCGGGCAACCGCTTCCAGGTGTTTCCCTCCGAGGGCGGGCATGCCGACTTTGCGCCGCGCTCGGAGCTTGACTTTCAACTGCTAAGATATCTGCTCGACAAACATCAAATCACGCGGGTGTCGGTGGAGCGAGTGGTTTCAGGGCAAGGCATCATCGCGATTTATCAGTTTCTGCGCGATCGCGGCATGGCGGCAGAGTCTCCCGAACTGTCTGAGCTTGTCACCACGTGGGAACGCGAAGCCGGACTCGCCAAATCGGTCGATCCGGCAGCGGCCATTTCCCAAGCGGCCCTCAAAGGAGAAGACAGCCTCGCGGTACAAACCATGAATCTGTTTGTGGGTGCCTATGGGGCAGAGGCGGGGAATCTTGCGCTCAAGCTTTTGCCCTATGGGGGCCTCTACGTGGCCGGCGGGATTGCCGCCAAAAATTTACCGCTCTTGACCCAAGACACCTTTTTAGATGCTTTTAGCCACAAAGGTCGCCTTAGTAAACTGCTCGAAGATATTCCCGTGCGGATTGTGTTGAATCCCCGAGTGGGGCTGATTGGCGCAGCTCGCCGGGCCGCTGAACTCTAGGGGTGCGGCGGGGAGATGCCGTCTCGTTCGGAAGCTGAGATGAGTTGGCGGGGAGAGTAGCGGGTCGGCATTGCAGTTCCGCACTCCGACTGCCGCATTCCATCGGGCTTTGCCCTTCCCGCCGAGTATGCTGGTATCCCGTTTTATCGTCTACGCACACCGTTATTCATCGTTTCGTTTTTCACCTTCATTGTTATGGCTGGTCATAGTAAATGGGCGAATATCAAACGCCAAAAGGCCCGCGTCGATGCCGTCAAAGGCAAGACGTTTGCCAAGCTTTCGCGGGAAATTATTGTGGCAACGCGCACTGGCGGAGCTGATCCGGCGGGCAACTTTCAGCTGCGCACGGCGATCGATAAAGCGAAGGCGGCGGGCTTTCCGAACGATAATATCGACCGAGCGATCGCCAAGGGCGCGGGCCAACTGGGCAGCGATGATGCCCTCGCCGCGATTCGCTATGAAGGCTATGGCCCCGGCGGGGTGGCGGTGCTGATCGAAGCGTTGACTGACAACCGTAATCGCACTGCGGCTGATTTGCGCTCAGCGTTTAGCAAAAACGGCGGCAACTTAGGGGAAACTGGCTGCGTCGGCTGGATGTTTGAGCCCAAAGGCGTGGTGACGGTAGCTGGCCCTATTGACGAAGAAGCCCTGCTCGAAGCGGCCCTTGAAGGGGGAGCCGAAAGCTATGAGCTGATCATGATTGATGAAGACCAGGCCGGAGCCGAGGTCTATTGCGACCCGACCGATTTAGAAACGCTCAGTGAGGTCCTCAAAACCCAACGCTACAGCATCAACCAGATCGAGAACCGATGGATTCCCAGCAACACGGTTGATGTCGTTGACCCCGACCATGCGCGATCGCTGCTCAAAATGATGGATGCGATCGAAGATTTAGACGATGTGCAATCGGTCACCGCTAACTTTGAAATGGCTGATCACCTGATGGCGGCAGGCATTCTATAACCAGTCCACCACGGCGTCACGTTAATTGCTTTTGGCTCCCGCCATCACCCCGGCCAGCATCGGCATGATTTCGCTGCAC
The DNA here is from genome assembly GCA_937897665.1 of uncultured Halomicronema sp. Taxonomy (GTDB): domain Bacteria; phylum Cyanobacteriota; class Cyanobacteriia; order Phormidesmidales; family Phormidesmidaceae; genus Halomicronema. The sequence continues at coordinate 8,613 of CALCPB010000147.1, forward strand.
ACTTCGTAAAAGGCCGTGGTGGGCGGCTCTACGAACAGGTGAGAAATCTTGCTCAGGGCCTCGGTGTAGGTTTTGTTGTGATGAGCTTCCATATCACCGGGGTTATCCCACAGGATGATGGCAATGCCGCGAGCGCTGGCGGGCGCTTGCAACAGATACGCGCCGTCAAAGCCGTCGGTGTAGGTAGAGACCGCTTTTTCGTAGAGCTGACGCGCTTCTGAAAAGCAACCGGGCTTAAATTCGCCGATCGCCACATAGGCATACTTGTGCTTGAGACAGTCCAAAAAATCAGTCATTTAACTCGCCTCCTCAATCAATCGGTAACAGCCAGAACCATTGATGGAACTCACTGAAATGTCAATAGTTTTACCTATTTTTGTCTTTAGTAATGCTTTTACTTTATCGGACTTTTTCAGCTTTTCTAGATTAGTAAAGATTGTTTATCGATTGCCGCTTCACTTGCCTGAAAGTAGCGGCGCTCAAGCTCGGCCTCAGAGCGGGAAACCCTTCAGGGAAGTTGTCTGAAGCCTCCCGTCAAAGATGAAGGTGTGGAGTCCATCAAGATTTCATCGACAAGAATAAGCTGCGTTTGTGAAATAAAGGGCGGCCTGATGAATCGTCTAAGCGCTGTCCAGATTTTGACGTTTTACTGCCTATTGCTGACGGTCATTTCAAAGCGCTAAAACCGATTGAATTTCACTCAAAAGCTTTAGAAAGATTATGGGATCAAACGATTTGATTACGTCTTTTGTCAACAGTCCGGTATGGACACGATACTCGGCGTTGAGGGTGATTTTAGGGCGATCGCGCGACTACGATTAAGAGCGACCCCCGGTCACCCTCGAAATCATGGCAACCCTGCGAAAAATCATCCACATCGACATGGATGCGTTCTACGCGGCTGTCGAGCAGCGCGATCAGGTGGCCTATCGCGGACGACCGATTGTGGTGGGGGGCACGCCCGAGCAGCGCGGGGCCGTCGCGGCGGCAAGCTATGAGGCACGTGAGTTTGGCATTCGGTCGGCGATGCCCGCCCGGATCGCGCGTCAGCGGTGTCCCCACGTAGTGTTTGTGGCGCCGCGTTTTGAGGTCTACCGCGAAGTTTCGCAGCAGGTGCAGGAAATTTTTGCGCGCTATACCGACCTGATCGAACCCCTGTCACTGGATGAGGCTTATCTTGACGTGACCGAAAATCGGGTTGGAGAGCGCTCGG